>NZ_CAWMYC010000098.1:0-103989 GCF_963872035.1 Scytonema sp. HK-05 | reverse complement strand
AAATGCCATTTGGGTTGAGCAAGAACAGGTTGGCTGTACCGTTTGCCCGAATTAATCCATCAATATTAGAAATTGACCCACCTGTGACTCGTGTCAGGATGTTCTGGATGTTAGCAGCATTGTTGAAGAAGGCAGTACCGCCCCTTGGCACTGAAAATTGGCTGAAACTGTGGAACAGATTGCCACCACGCGTTGCCCCACCGTCAATCTGAAAATTGGGATTGCCTGAAACTTGCGATCGCTCTGCTCTTGGCAGCGTCTTATCGGGAACGACTTGAGCTGTGATCGGTTGGCCACAGTGAAGCACACTCAAGGCACTGCCAATTAAGAACCATGATTTCAGATGCCACCCGTTCATGAAAGCTGTTTTGCCCTCCGCATCCCTAACGACAACTCAGGCACTGCTTAAAAAACCTTAAACAATAGTAGCGATCGCCCTTAGTGTTTGTTACAAACGCTTCAACTTTATTAACAACAGCTTGAGCGTTCCTTAGGGATTTCCAACCAATAAATTATCCCATAAGAAAAGTTAGATATTTTTTAATTTGGAAGTCCCTTACAAGTTAACAATTCCTCGTTTCAACGCAACAATAGCTGCCTGTGTCCGGTCTTTGACATTTAACTTGCTTAAAATTCGGTTGATATGAGTCTTAACAGTACTCTCGCCAATACATAGGGCAGCGCTAATTCCTAGATTGCTCATGCCCTGTGCAATTAAACGAAGCACTTCTAACTCGCGATCGCTCAACTCCGGACTGGTCATTCGCTGCACTAGTTTGGCGGCTACTTCAGATGGAATGTATTGTTGTCGGTTGTAAACAGTGCGAATAGCAGTTCGCAGTTCGTTCGGTTTCAAGTCTTTGAGCAGATAACCCTTTGCGCCTGCCCGTAACCCCTGATAGATATCCTCATCTCCATCATACGTTGTTAGTACGATAATTTTCGCGTTGGCAAATTCAGCGCAAATGACAGCAATAGCTTCGACTCCTGCCATTTGAGGCATCCGCAAGTCCATTAAGGTTACGTCCGGTTGCTCTTGCCGAAATAGCTCGATCGCATCGGTGCCATCTTCAGCCTGACCAATCACCGTCATATCGGATTCTCCATTGATGATTGCTGCTAACCCTTGCCGCACAACCGGATGGTCATCAACGAGCAAAACGCGGATGATGTTTGTTTGACTCACGCTCGTTCATAGCATTTGCTTACACACAATTCACTTTATGCGATCAACGCCAGGTTGTCGTCAAACCCAGCATTGATATTCTAGTCAATCAAAAGGGCGACTGTTGATCAACCTTGGGAGGCAGCAGGGAATCAACCTTTAGATTACATCTATATCCACCTATAGTTTGATAGGCAGCACAAGCAGGATATTATCATGCTTTTACTGCCCTATAGGTGAACTTGGAGAAGTCGATTGAATTGATTGTTGTGTTTCTCGTACCTCCCACTGGCACCGTTTTTCATTCGGTAGGTTGTAATTAATCGCCATTGTAAAACTGCGGGATTGGACGCTGTTGTTGCGGAAATTTACAATAGCCTTAATATAGTTTCCTCCTGCAAGCCCCGTCCATTGCAACGCATTACCCGAAGACTGATCGGGAACGAAGCGCACTTTATACCTCACCCACTCTGGGGAGTCACCAGAACGGACAAACAGCAAATCATCAACAATGTCTGCTGATCGTTGCAGCAGATCGGTGGAGATAAAGCTACAACTGTTAGCAGTGTCTCCTTTAACTAACGCCAAGTAGGGACGGTCAAAGGAAGACTCTGCTTGTTGGGATTGGGCTCTCTGGTTAGAGAAGAGGATTAAGGTAATAGGGAGTATCAGGAAAACAGCTTTTCTCATAGTTCAAAATCTAACTAAATGTCGGGTAGAGAGTAGCAGAGTTTGGTTTCAAGTCATCTCTGCTTCATTCAGTTACAGATGAAAAAATTCATGCACCAGAAATTGTAGTCATTGTTCTAGCTTTTACGGATTCGTCAAAGCCTCAACTTCGCTCCCCGCAGCGATCGCTGCGGAGAGAGCGCTCTCGAAAGACTATGTTCAATTTCAACGTGCTACTTTACCCGTTGCAAATATTTATTAAGACAGTCTATTCCTAACAGCGTAAATGATGCTGTTTGATTAAACGTATATCATAGGAACAAGTTGACCTGCTCTACAGACAGAGTTTTAAATCAAGTCAATCTGTGATCTTCAATACATCTTGTTTTTTATTTTACAAGCGTGAACAATAGACTATCCGTAGTTGGTTGCATCACGCCTACAATTATGCTATCAATGCAGAACAATTCAACTGTTTAACTAATTTGGCGTAATTCGCAACAGCTTTATAGCCTGATGTGTTTTAAGTATAAAATTTACTTATAAGCAATATTACTTATTCATATATATTTTAAGTTTTATTTACAGGCTTTAGAGGATATTCTAAAAACTATATGTCATTAATTCATGACATTTGTGAGGTTGCTAAATTTTTTCAATTTGCACAGATGAAAGTATGTGAATTTTGCACTCTATTGAAACGCTGATTTGTCGGGTGGATATACCAATGAAATAGCAGGTTAGAAACCTACATTGTAGAGCCAGCCTGTTTACAAATTTGAGGTATTTTTTTGTCCACTGAAGTTGTCGTTGCTTGCCTTGTTCATTCGTAAATTTGAGGGTTGGCTAGGACACAGTATTATGCAGGCAACTTTCCCAACTTGGTGCCTGTTTGTTTTGATTGCTATGGAGAATTATGAAAGGCTATTTACCCAAAGGGCAAATTAATTACACCTATCTATCCAGATTGAATTACAAAAACGTTCAGTTGAAATGCAAGAATTACTGGTTCAAGATACGCGGGAGTAGGCGTTCACTTCCTCTAGATAAACCTCATCACAGACATATCTTTTGGAGTTGGTTCGGTAGTTTCCTGGGAATATCAGCAACGGCTTACCTCTCGGTGAAAATGAATTCTCCTCTGCTGATGGCTCCCTTTGGTGCCACGAGCGTATTGATCTTTGGTGTACCTGACAGTCCCTTGGCTCAACCCCGTAATGTGATTGGCGGTAATTTCGTGGCTGCTTTAGTCAGCTTGACTATTCTACATCTTTTCGGTTCAGAACCTTGGGCGATGGGAATGGCAGTGGCAACAGCGATTGGGATGATGCAGCTTACTGGAACTTTGCATCCCCCTTCGGGAGCAGTTGCATTAGTTGTGATGATGACGAAAGCACCCTGGCAATTTCTACTAACTCCTGCACTTGAAGGTTCTATTATTCTGGTACTTTGCGCTGTAGTTTTCAATAATCTTGCAGAAGAGAGGACTTATCCCAAGTACTGGCTTTGACCTCATCAGAACGAATCTCTATCAGGGATTTAAACTACTCTCAAAGGGTGGGCATTACCCACCCTACAATTTATCTTTCCAAGTCCGCGACTTCCTTAGGCACACCAGCAGTCAACACTTCATGACCTGTAGCCGTCACCAAAACATCATCCTCAATCCGAATGCCAATACCAACCCAACGCGGGTCTGTCTGTGGCTGGTCTTCAGCGAGCTTGGTATCTGGCACAATATAAAGTCCCGGTTCTACAGTTAGCACTTGACCTGGTTGTAGAATCTGCGGTTTATCTTCACCGTGCTGATACACACCCACATCATGAACATCTAAACCTAGCCAATGACCAGTACGGTGCATATAATATGGCTTGTATTTCTCCTCTTCTATGAGCTTGTCAATTTCGCCCTTAAGGATGCCAAGTTCGACTAAGCCTTCTGTCAGGACGCGCACAGCGGTATCATGAATGAGTTTGTAGGGATTCCCTGGTTGCACTTGGGCTATGGCTTGCTTTTGTGCTTCCAAAACTATCTCATACAGCGTCTTTTGTTCTGGTGTAAATTTACCTCCCACTGGCCAGGTGCGCGTGATATCGGAGTTGTAGTAACCATAAGCACAACCAGCATCAATCAGCAGCAACTCTTTGTCCTGTATCTGCCGATTGTTTTCAATGTAATGCAGCACACAGGCATTCACTCCAGAAGCCACAATTGAGGGGTAAGCAGGTCCATTCGCACCCCGAAGGCGAAAGATATGTTCGATTTCTGCTTGAATTTCGTACTCGTAGCGTCCGGGTTGCGTAAACTCCATTGCGTGATTATGTGCTTCAACTGCAATATCAGCAGCTTTGTGCATCAACTCCAATTCTGATTGACTTTTAATGAGTCTCATGCTATGGAGAATGGGACCAGTATCTTCAATGGCAATTGGTCCTGTACCCCGCTTGGGATAAGTCCGCATCAAACGCTGCCAAAGGTTGAGGATTTTGTCGTTGAAAGTGCGATCGCGTCCCAAATGGTAGTAAATGCGATCGCATGACTCCAAATACTGGGGCAACTTTTCATCAAGTTCGCTAATGGGGTAAGCTTCGTCTGCACCATACACTTGTTTTGCCGCTTCTACCCCACAGCGATAACCACTCCAGACTTCCTGTTCCCTATCTTTCGGTTGTACAAACAGCACAAACCGATGTTCTGGGTGTGATGGCGCTAAAACTGCTACTGCTTGCGCTTCGTTAAACCCAGTCAGATAGTAGAAATCGCTGTCTTGGCGAAAAGCGTATTCGACATCGTTGTGCATCACCGCTGTTGGCGCACTGCGAAAGATTGCAATACCATTGCCAATTTTTGACATCAATTGCTCACGGCGCTGCCGATATTCTGCCTGCATAATTCTAGTGGTGTTTTTTTATTACCTATCTTCTCAAAAGTATAAATTTATGAGTAAAATATGCGCTTCTTGAAATCCAAAATCATTATTATTATACTTTTGATAGATTTTCTTTGTTAAGATAAAAATGATCATGATGGTTATTTTACCGATCAACCAAATCGGACAAGAGCTGATACCATCTACTGACCGGGTCTCTACCTAAGTATTATTTCTCTATCAAAACATATAGCTTGTACAAATGAGTACAAGTTTGTTTGAGTTGAGCGGCTCAAACATGTTCCCTAGTCAGGCTAGAGATGACAATGGCTAAATTTCCCATAATTGAATACGATCAGCTGACGGATACCAAAGTCAAAACGATATATCAAGAAATCCAGGTTGAACTTGGGTTTGGTATAGTACCAAATCTCTTTAAATCAATGGCAATCAATCCTGATGTGCTGGAAGCGAACTGGAAGAAATTTCGCGCTACAGTCCTAAAAGGAGACGTTCCACGCACACTCAAGGAAATGCTGGGAATTGCTATTTCTCAGGCACATAGCAGTACTTATGCATTGAATGTCCACTTGCATGGATTATCATCCTTAGGCATGAGTGAGGAAGTTTTAAAAACGTTGGTATCAGATTTTGCAGCCTGTCCGCTTCCTCAACGTGAAAAAGCAGTGATCAGCTTTGGCTTGAAAGCCGCCACTGAACCCCATCAGCTGACAACTCAAGATTACCAACACCTGTATAAGCTAGGTTTGGACGATTCTGAAATATTTGAGATTGTTGCCACAGCAGACTTGTTTACGAGTATAAATATATATACTGAAGCGCTTGTACTCGAAATTGATACATTATGACTTTTATCCCCGCCTTTATTGGTAGTAGGCTGGACGAACAGGATTATCAACAACTGTTGGTTCTTTCCCGTCGCCTGCTTGCTGAGGCGCAAGCGCTTTCCAGTCGTATTGCTGCTGTTAATGAAATTGCGATCGCAATGAATCGTTCGCTCAAGTTGGATGAGATTTTGCAGGTAGTGGGCAAACAAGCAAAATGGTTGTTAGACTTCGAGCATTGTAGTGTTTGCCTGTGCAACACTAACAATTCTTGGCGTATAGTCAGGCTGTTTGGTCCTACTGTCGAATTTGACTTTTTTGATCTGACAAACATGGGTGCAGTTGGTATGAGCCTGAAAACAGGTCAAGTTCAACTCATTCAGGAAAATTCTGCAAGCGGTTTTCTTAGTCAGTACCAATCGCAGGTAATCATTCCTTTAGAATGCGATCATCAGGTGATTGGTACTATCAACTTTGCCACAAGAGCACCGAACATCTACACTCAAGAAGATGTACGCATTGGCTATTTACTAGCTGTGCAATTATCAGCAGCTATTCGTAATGCTCAACGTTTTGAAGAGTTAAATCGGTTGTATCTTCAATTAGAAGAAGAAAAACGTAAGACTGACCAATTGCTTTTAAATATACTACCAACAGATATTGCTTCTGAACTCAAGCAAACTGGTACAGTTCAGCCTGTTTATTATGAATGTGCCTCTGTTCTGTTTACAGACTTCAGGAATTTTACCAAGTTATCAGAACAGCTGACCCCACAAGAACTAGTTGATGAACTGGATTACTGTTTTTCTTGCTTTGACCAGTTTATAGAAGCACATAATTTGGAAAAATTGAAAACAATTGGTGACAGTTATATGTGTGCTGGAGGAATTCCTACTCCTAACAAAACCCATGCCATTGATGCTGTACTAGCTGCTATCAACATTCGTACCTTTATGGAATGGCGCAAAAAAGAGAAGCAGCTTTTGAACCAACCATACTGCGACATTCGTATTGGTATCCACTCAGGACCATTATTAGCAGGTGTGATTGGACACAAAAAGTTTGCTTACGATGTTTGGGGCGACACTGTTAACACCGCTTCCGGGATGGAATCGTCTGGTGTTTCTGGAAGCATTAATATTTCCCAAGCAACTTATGAGTTAATTAAAGATTTTTTTGCTGTTCAATACCGAGGAAAAATTACTGCTAAAAATAAGGGTAAAATCGATATGTATCTTGTGGATGGTATTAAAGATAGCCTGGCTTTAGATCCAACTGGTCTATTACCAAATAAAGAATTTAATCAACTGTATTTTGCTATCCAATCAGGTGCAAATACACAAGAAGCATCGGATTTTAGATAATTCCTTGATCAGATTGGCTGTTATCTTCGTTTCCAAACTCTTACAGGTGATTGAATCATGTGTCTAACCCAGATTCCCCATGAGTCAATGTACTTAAAAATTCTGCTCTCAGCAGCTTGTCGCTTTTCTCCCGTCGCTACACCCGGTACTCGGGGTGTAGCGGGGGATTCACTCATATTGCTCTTTGGGCTTCCTCTTTGTGTGAGTTGACTTGCTTGAAGGAGTTTCCTCACTCAAGTAGGGAAAGGGGCGTATGCCGCCGCCACGCTCTTGTCTTACCTTCTGCCTTCGGATGAGCGATTGGGGCTGCCTTTGTTTTGACACCTAACCCGGCTACAGCCGGATTCCCTCAATCACGCTTACGTTTGACTTTGTGGTAATGATTTTGGACAGCTTGAAGCCAGAAGCCTCAAACAGAGCTTCATATTCCATTTTTGTACGTTCACGACCGCCTGAAATGGCTATTAGCATATGGATGTCTAGAAACTTGCCCCAGAAAGGTTCATTGCCAGGTGGAATGATCCGCTCGACTAGCAAAAGTTTTCCATTTTCCACCATAGCGCGGTGGCAGTTCTTAAGAATAGCGATCGCACGTTCATCATCCAAAAGATGGATGACGTATTTGAGAATGTAGGCATCACCACCACTGGGTACAGACTCAAAGAAGCTTCCGGCAACGAGTTCGCAGCGTTTTGAGACTCCCTCCGCTTCCAGAACACTCTTCGCTCCTTCGATTACGGACGGTTGATCGAAGAGAATGCCTTCGATTGTGGGATTTGCCTTAAGGATAGAGGCTATGAAACTTCCGCGTCCACCACCAACATCAACTAACTTGCGGATAGATGAAAAATCGTATTCCCCATTGATCTCGGTTTTGTCCGTTGCTGAAACACTCGTCATCGCCTCGTCAAAAGTCTTTCCCGCTTGCGGGTTTTGCGCATAATACTGGAAGACTGGCATACCGTACAAATTCTGGAAAGCGCTATCGCCAGTCTGTATGCTGTGGATAATATCTCCCCAAGCGCGGTAATGTTCCTCACCAAAACTAATCGCAAAGGCACGTATTGAGTTAGGAGCATCGCTCTGGAGATAAGTGGCTAGTGGTGTTAGGGTGAAGCATTCCTGTTCGTCGAGAGCAAAGATCCCCACACTAGCAAGCCCACGCATGAGTCGATAAAGAGATCCTGCATGCGTTCCAGTTGAACAAGCCAGATGATCACAACTCTTTGGACCGTCTTTCAACAAATCTGCTATACCAAGCTTCGCCGCAGCATATAGCGCTCGCGAAATCCAGTAGCTAGTTGCCAATTCAACCATTACCATCTGCGACGGCATATCTTGTGAGATTTGGGTATTTTCTTGCAGGAACATGGTTGTTACTCCTAGTTAAGACAATTAAGTGAACGGGATTGGAGGGTACAACGCGAAAAATTATGTCCGAGGCAACAAAGCAAAGCTCTCCCAAATGCGTGAACATTTTCCCCTCCAAAGAGCGCCCCTTCACCGCGTTCCACCGAAGTTCTGATCCGAGGCTTCCTCGGATCAGACAACTCTTAGCGTTTAAAAAAGTTACGAACTTATGCAATTTTGTACTAACGATGTAGCCACCTGTATTGACCTGGAGAATCACTCGCCAAAACAGCAATCTCCTGTCAGTTATCTGTTAACTTGTCAAGAACCGAAATTATGCCATCTTCAGGCAAAGGTATAGGCTCAGGGTTCATGAGGAAAGTAGTCTGTGAATACCACTGTCCGTTAACCTCGAACGTTTCAAATTCGCTTTCTAATATGGCCCAACTACGTTGATTAAGTGCAGCATCATATCGCCACTTGAAACGGCTTGCAACCTGAAATTTACCTTCCAGTATTTCTAAGTCGCTGGGACGCCAAAAACGAGTCATTATCCGTTGGGTTGCTTCGATAGCAGGAGTTTGTAAAGCTATCTCCATTGGTTTATTGATAATGATTTGTTTGCGATCAGAACGTCTGACGATGGAGATGGGTCTTTGACTTTCTCCTACCTGCACTATCCGCTTTAGTAACGGCATAGGCAAATCTAGCAGAGAACAAAATACTGCCCCACCTGTGCGTAAAATCGCTTCTGCCGTTTCATATGCTGTTGGTGGTTGTTCTAATGCCATCCAGCTAAAAAATTGGATGGGACACTTGCAGCGCCGCCAGCCGATTTTTACCTTGCCTTTGATTCTGTGGGCTGTCTCAATGAGGCACTCCCGATACATTAAAGCTAACTGTGTTGCAGCCTCCTTGCTAGGAGCTTTGATTGTTACACCCTCATGGGTAAAGAAATAGTTCCAGTGAGGTTGGTTGAGAACTTTAAGTAGTTCCATTTTCGATGCCTTCCTCATGATTAGAGTTGTTGCCATATGTTGCAAACCAAAGCTTTTGCTGTAAGTTTTCAGGTACAGCTAAGGCTTGCATGATCAGAAGGAAATTATCTTTTGTCGGTAAAACCTCAGCGTTAGCAATTTGTTTGAGGTTTTTAATGCCTGTATGTCGTCGCAGCTTGTTGAGATTGCGCTGAACTAACTCATGAATATTTGCTGGCTCTGGTTCGGCTTCTTTTTTGATAGGTTTTTTACCTTGTCTTGTGGCGATCGCTTCACCAACAATCCGTCCCACAAGGCTACTAATGGTTTGTCCTTCTTCTTTCGCCCAGTACTCCAGTTCATTTTTTGTCTCTAAGTCACAAATGAAAGTGACTTTTTCTTTCTTTGTTGGCATCCTACACACAACCGCACTTGTGAAACCTTCATTACCTTCATTAATGATGCTCCCTGAAAAATCTTTTTTTTGGTTCTGACCCCTTGACAGGTTCCGAACCAAAAATTAATATACCATCAGCAACTAAAAAATGTCTATAGCAAATGCAAGTAATACCAAAAAGCGGTTTCATTGTCTGTGTTGTTTTCAACATTCATCTCATACGCCAAAATTAACAAAACACTGTATTTGACAATGCCCCAAGGCTGTCGATGAGGTTATGGTACGCTACCTTGCGTGTGCAACAATGATGCCTAGAAGTTAGCGAAACCAATGCTTTTGGCGTTTGATGTGATTGGCTCGAAAAGCTATCAAGGAGTTTGAATGAGATGATTTGGACAGCTGTTTTCGCAAAAAACAGGCAGTTGTCTTGCAAAAAAATTTTGTAGGGAAAAGCTTTGGGACATCACAGAATTAAGAAGCGCAATTTTTCATAAGTACAACTCAAAGGGCTTTATCAATCCCCACACCCAAGAGTTGTAAAACAAAAACTTAACACTTGGCACGTAAGCATAATTGCCACTCTCTCAATTTTTCTCTAAAAAAATAAAACTTAGTGGCACTTGATGATTATATCTGGATAAAACAGGGATCTGAAACCTGCTTTGGGTTGACTGACATCTAGCCAATTGTCTCAAGAGGGTGGAGGTGCTTGAACCTGCTTGCATTAAAACTAGCTGGGGAAGCAGCAATTTAAATTGTTTTCAATTGAAAGTGTCATTAAATACATCGGAGTGTCTCATGTCTAATCCTGCTATTGCGGTCATCGGGATGGGTTGCTGGTATCCCGGCGCGCATCATTTATCACAGCTTTGGGAAAATATACTTGCAAAGCGGGTTCAATTTCGCAGGATTCCTGAGCAACGGCTGCCGCTTTCTGAGTACCACGATCCAGATCCGACTGCACCCGAAAAGACCTACGGGACTCGTGCCGCTGTCATTGATGGTTTTGAGTTCGACTGGGTCAGTAAGCGCCTTCCAAAAGGAACCGTTGAGTCTGCAGACATTGTCCATTGGCTGGCACTTGAAGTTGCACTCAAGGCTTTGGAGGATGCCGGGTACACGCGTGGAAATGTTGTTACTGAGCGTTCAGGCGTAGTGCTTGGCAACACGTTGACTGGGGAGCAAATGCGATCGCACATGATGCGCTTGCGCTGGCCCTTTGTTCAACGGGCAATGCGCGCTGCAGCCGAGGCAAGAGGGCTGCCATCACAACTGGTAAATGAACTGGTAGAGACTACCGAGGAGTACTACAAGTCGGCATTCCAACCGATTACTGAGGATTCCCTAGCTGGATGCCTTTCCAACACGATTGCTGGGAGAATCTGCAACTTTCTTGACTTTAACGGCGGCGGATATGTAGTGGACGGTGCTTGTTCTGCTTCACTGATCGCAGTTGCTACTGCAGCTACAGCTTTAGCTAATAACGATCTGGATTTAGCACTTGCTGGCGGTGTCGATGTCAGTCTAGATCCTTTTGAAATCGTTGGATTTGCCAAGATGGGTGCGATCACTCGTCAGGACATGACGGTTTACGACCGTCATGCTAGCGGTTTTATTCCAGGTGAAGGTTGTGGTTTTGTTGTCCTAAAGCGTTTGGAGGACGCTCGCCGAGATGGCAACTATGTGTATGCAGTGCTGCGTGGTTGGGGTATATCCTCTGATGGAAGGGGTGGCGTTACAGCACCCAAACGGGAAGGTCAGGCGATCGCCCTTTTGCGTGCCTACACTCGCGCTGGCTACAGCCCAAACGATGTTGATTTTATTGAGGGGCATGGTACAGGTACGCCTGTGGGCGATCGCACAGAGCTGGAAGCCATTGGGCTGGTCATGGGTTCTGATCGAGAAGAAAGTACCCGCAGCTGTGGCATCACCTCCTTCAAATCAATAGTTGGTCATACCAAAGCGGCGGCTGGCGTAGGAGGGTTCATCAAAGCTGTGATGGCAGTCAATCGTCGAATTCTGCCGCCAACGGCTGGTTGCAAAGAACCTAATACGGTATTTGAAACTGCTGCTCGCTATGTTTACCCAATCCTTCAAGGAGAAGTCCGAAGCAAAACAGAGACTCTCCGAGCAGGTGTTTCTGCAATGGGATTTGGCGGCATCAACTGCCACGTGACTCTTGAGTCTGGTGATAGTCCCTCTTCTCGTCTCGAAACGTCTATTGAAGAGCGTGCTTTGCTTGTTTCTCAACAAGATACAGAACTGTTTGTGCTTGGTGCAGAGTCTATTTCCGCCTTGCGTCAACGCGCCCAAGCTGTGATCAGCATTGCAGAAGGAATCAGTGTGGGCGAACTCGTCGATCTGGCAGCGCACCTTGCCCATGAACTAGATATGAAATCACCAGTTCGGGCAGTTGTCATTGCTGAAACACCTGAGGAGCTGATTGGCACTCTCAAGCAACTTGAAAAAATGCTGGACGAAATGCCTCCTACCAAAGGAGAGGTGGTAATTAGCCCTGAGAAAAATGTCTGGATCGGAAACACAGTTTCCCGCAACCGAATTGGTTTTCTGTTTCCCGGTCAAGGCTCCCAACAGTTGAATATGGGGCGTACACTTGTTGAGCGTCATAGCTGTGCCCGCGAACTCGTGGAACAAGCAGATTGTTGGCTCGGCGAGATAGGAGCACAAGCAGTTAGTCAACTCATATTCCGTCCATTGGATCGGACTTTTGATCTCAAGCAGATCGAGGAGTGGTCAGCTACACTCGCACAAACGGAAGTCGCTCAGCCTGCTATTTGCCTTGCCTCCCTCCTTTGGACCCGTAAACTTGCTAACCTTGGAATCAAGCCTGTTGCCGTGGCGGGGCACAGTCTTGGCGAACTGACTGCTTTTCGGGTAGCGGGTGCCTTTGATGACAAAGCTTTGCTTAGCTTAGCGGCAGTTCGAGGACAAGCCATGTCTGCACCTGCAAACGACGCAGGAACTATGGTCAGTTTAGCCTGCTCACAACAGACCGCTGTTGAACTCTTGAAGCAAGTCAGTGGCTACGCAGTTGTGGCAAATATTAATAGTCCGAAGCAGGTGGTGATATCCGGTGAGCGGACAAGCATTCAGGAAGTTATTGAACTTGCCGCAGCTCATGAAATCCGGACGTATCAGCTTCCAGTTTCCAATGCGTTTCATTCTCAATTGGTTTCAGCAGCAGCTGAGCATCTGAAAAAGTGCGCACCAGTTCCTGAGCTACTTGGGGAAACAGACGTACAGCTGTTTTCTAGCGTGGATGGACAGCAAGTCAAGCGCGGGCTCAAACTACGTGAGCATTTTGCACACCAAGTTCTTGCACAAGTGAATTTTATCGCTTCAGTCAAAAAACTCGCGCAGGAATGTGATTTGCTTATAGAGGTAGGTCCTGGAAAAGTTCTTTCCAACCTGGTGAAAGATATTACTGAACCGAGCGGTCCTGTATGTCTTCCGATTGAATCGAAACCTGGATTGGATCGGGATTTGAATACTGTGTTAGCCAGCCTTTTTGTCCACGGTGGCGAAATCCGATGGGAAGCGCTTTACGAAAACCGTCTTGTCCGCCCGTTTGTTCCAGCGTCGGATCGTATTTTCATTGAAAATCCCTGTGCGCAACCATTTAAAGTATCCGCTGTCACTCCATCGTTTACCCTACCGACCTCTGGAGGTTGGGTGAAGTCAATGCCCAATGAACCCAGTGACGCGACTAATGTTTCACCGCAGGTTGTGTCTCAAGCGCTGTTCAATTACCTGACTCACAGAGGGAAGTTTTTGGCTGAGGTGATTCGAGCAGACTTGCAAACTCTGCCATTGCTCCCAGTTCCTGATAATAATGGCGTAACAATTCAAGAAAGCCGTGTACCGACTGCTCCCATCGCTAACGAACCAAAACCAAAAACAACAGTTGAAGCTCCCAGGAACTTCAACAAGACTGAGGCGATTGAGGAACTCTTAATCGATCAGGTTGTGCAACGGACAGGATATCCCCGAGAAAGTATCACGTTGCAAGCACGGCTGCTCGACGATTTGAACCTAGACTCTATTAAGGCTGGTGAACTGGTTGCCACCGTTGCAAAAGAATGTGGTATAGCAGGTGAGGTCGATCCATCTTCTTTAGCCAATGCCACGCTACAAGCAGTCGCTCAGGTGATTCGCGCAGTTATAGCGAATAAGAAAGCAGACGTTGAAGCGATCGCACCAAAGCTTCAAGTACCTAGTCAAGCACCCAAGGCTTCAGTAACAATACCTAATCTTCTCTTGGAACTGGTAGAACAACGTACTGGTTTTCCACGAGCAACCCTATCTCTAGACTTGCGTCTGCTGAGCGATTTGAATCTTGACTCAATTAAAGCAGGGGAGTTCGTTGCAGAAGCAGCCAAGTCTGCGGGAGTGGCAGGACGGCTTGACCCTTCAAAATTTGCCAATGCCACATTGACAGAGGTTGCAGACGCTCTAGAGCAGCTTTTTCAAGAAGGAAGCATTCTAAATCAGCCACAGCAGTTAGGATTGAGTACACCCAATACCACCAACGGTAAAGCAATCCCTGCAAGTAAACCCACAAGTTTGACTAGCCTTGAGGAAAAGTCTTGGGCGCGTAACTTTATTGTCCAGTATGTAGCCCAGGAAGCTCAAGCAACTCGCACCGCCAGCCAACAAAACCAGTGGCAAACTGCAAACGTATTGATTCTCTGCACTCCAAACCAGGCAAGCGTGGCAGAAGCGCTGTACCAAGACCTGCAAAGCCGGGGTGCCCGCGTTCAAATCAAGCCCTTTGCGGAAGCACAGGAGCAGCTACTGACTAGCAGTGTGAATTTCTCCCACTTGATTGCTGTTCTGCCCCAAGTACCAACTGACCAGCTTTCAGCAAACGTTAGCTTACAAGAGAGCATCAAACGACTACATACTGCGGCAGCACTCACACCTGTCTCAAGCAAATCGCGCCAGCCCATGACCTTAGCTTTTATTCAGTTTGGTGGTGGATATTTTGGCAAGCAACCACAGATAGCTAATATTGAGCAATGCTGTGCAACAGCCTTTGCAGGTAGTATCCATTTCGAGCGACCCGATTTAAAAGTCCGGGCGATCGATTTTTCTTGTGATGTTAATCTTGCTGCACTAGCAGAACGTGTGAGCAATGAACTCTCCACACCTGAGACTTACGTGGCTGCAGGCTATGATTCAGAGCTGACTCGACGTATTCCCCGACCAGTTCTGCAGCATCCAAAAAGCTACCAAAGAAGAGCGATTTCATGGTCATCAGATGATGTTATTCTGGTTACTGGTGGCGCTAAGGGCATCACTGCTACTTGTGCCCTTGCCTTTGCCCAAGCGACAGGCGCACGCATGGCGCTAGTTGGCAGCTCACCTTATCAGCAAGGAGCTGGTGAGCAAGGCAACAGCAACGAGCTTGTTAGCACTCTTGAAAGCTTCCGCAACGCAGGACTGACTTGCCGATACTATCACTGCGACGTTACTGATGCACAAGCGGTGACCGCTCTCATTCACCAGATACGCCAAGAGATGGGCAAGATCACAGGCGTGATTCACGGGGCTGGACTAAATAAGCCAAGAAGGGTAGAGCAGGTCTCTGCTGAGGCAGCTCGTGCGGAAGTTGCGCCTAAACTCGTTGGCGCTCTCAACCTCTGCAATGCATTGAAAGACAATCCACCAAAACTGTTTGTGGGTTTCGCATCGCTCATCGGCATCATAGGGGTGCCAGGCAATGCTTGGTATGCCTTCTCAAATGAAGCGCTAGATCTCATTTTGCGCCGCTTTGAGGCGGAACATCCAGAAACATCAGTTCTTTCCATCGCCTTCACTGTGTGGGAAGAGGTCGGCATGGGGGCACGCATGGGCAGTATTCCGGCTCTAGTGAAGCTCGGGCTATATTCCATCTCCAAAGAAGAGGGAGTGCGTCGATTCCTAAACTTGATGCTGAACGACCCTGGTGAGCGCCAAGTTGCGGTTGCGGGAAGGGTAAAAGTTGATACATGGCTACCAGCGCTTCCCCCACTACCAGCTGCATCAAGGTTTTTAGAGCAGCTCCTCTACGTCGAACCAGGCGTGGAAGTTGTCTCACGCGTCCACCTTAGCATAGAGCAGGATCTCTACGTCCAGGATCACGTTTATAAAGGATCGTACCTGTTTCCAACCGTGTTTGGTCTGGAGGCTATGGCTCAAGTTGTTGCTTACGCCATAGGTCAGTCCCACTTCCAGGCGCTGCGTATTGAAGATATCCGCCTTGAGCGACCCATCGTGGTAGATCCCACAAAGGGCGTGGACATCGAAATTCACGCAGAGGTGATTGAAGACTGGTCTTTTGGTGCTAAGCAGCGGGTGCGTGCGGGCATTAGAACAGAGCAGACAGGCTTCGCTATGGATCATTTCTCAGCAACCTTTGTCCTAAATATCGATAGCGATGTGCCCAAAGCAACTGTCGAACTCCCAGAGACCCCGTTAGATATTCAGCCCCAGCAAGATTTGTACAGCTGGTTGCTATTCCAGGGTCCTCGCTTTCAGCGCCTACAGCAGGTTTATACCCTCAACGCTAACCAGTGTGTCTTCAGCACAGAAATGCGCTCATCCTCGTCCACAGGTCAAGACAGCTTTGCTGACAGGATTTCAACACCTTTACTACTTGGAGATCCGTTTTTCCGAGACTCGCTGCTCCAGGTTGTACAGCTTGTCATTCCACAAGACATTAGCCTTCCTATCCGCATCGATAGTATAGAACTCTATCGCCCAAATGGAGATGTCTCAAACAAATGTATTGGAGTTGCCATCCTTGAGGGTCGCTCTGATCGACAGTATCGCAGTACCGTCTTTGCCCTTGACGAGGATGGGCGAGTCATAGAAAGGCTTGAGGGTTATCAGTTACGGATTCTGGAGCATCGAGAGGACCATCCCACGGCTGAAGAGTTAGCAGATCCCAGCCAACGAGATGAACAAATCCTACGCAGTAAACTGGCTCGCTGGGCTCATGACTTCAAGATAATTGTGCCAGAAGTTTCACTGGCTCATCTTCCAGGGTTACATGGGCTATCTGCAGCAGAACGCCACCAACGAGAAGTACCTATATTCTCAAAGGCGATCGCTAAGCTACTCAATCCTGGCAACTCATGACATGACCTCTAATTAGGTAGGTTAACGCTTACGCAATCAGATTGTCCACCCTCCATCTGTGGTCTTTATGCAGCTGCATAAACCTATTGAATACAGGTATTTCAAACATTCAACAGCAAGGAGAAGTGTTAAATGGTGAACACATCGCTACCAACTTCAGTCGAAGCTGAGGACAAGACAATCAACTACACAGCTACTCAATTGGATTCAATGCCCTTGCAGGTTGCAGGTTTCCAACAGGTTCAAATCAAATGGCTTAATTCAGGCAAACCAGTGCTTGAGGGCTTAGAAGAAAAAGCTGTGAATGTGTCCCTTTCTCATGATGACCGTTTTTGCTTGTGTGTTGCTGGTTATGGATCACAAGGTTGTGATATTGCCCCCATAACACACAGAACGCAGCAAGAATGGACTGCTTTGCTAAGCTATGCTCGCTCGCCATTGATGCAACAGTTGCTAGCTGTTAACGACTCGCTGGATCACGCAGGTACGCGCATCTGGGCAGCGGTAGAAGCCCTGCGTAAAGCCACGAATGCTTTGAATATCGATTTGGCGATCGCCCAAACAGAAGAAGATTGTGTTTTGTTTCAGGAGACAGTTTCTGGTAGTCAGTTTAAAGTTCTCACCTTTCCAATCGCGCTCACCCGAGGTCCTGAAAGAATGGTCGCGCTGGTTGTACAAAACACCTAGCTTACTCAAGCCATAGCGACCAAACATTCCTACTAATACCAACTTGCGTTCATACATCTTACCCTCACTCCCTCTCTCTCTCCCTCTCTCCCTTGTCTCCCCTCCTCACATCTGGAGCATTAACGACCACAATGCACAGCGAGCATTGCTCACGCGAATGTCCTCAAGAACTGACCAACAGTTTTGCAACAAAAACTCAATCCATTAGAAATGGAGTTATGAATGTACACCACTCAAGTATCTGAATATGACGTCATAGTCCTGGGCACGGGATTTGCTGGTAACTGCCAAGTCCGACATCTCTTGCTCAAAATTCCAAATATTCGAGTAGCCCTCATTGATCCCCGTCTCGAAGAGGACTTAGAAGAGGACTTCAAACCTGGCGAGTCAATGATTGAAATTGGCACACTCTTGCTTAGTAAAGAACTGGGGCTTTATGATTATATAGTTGAAAATCATCTGCCTAAAGTTGGCTCAAACTTCCACTGGCCGAAAGACCCAACTCAAACACAGAGCACAGATGACTACTATCACATTTGGTGCAATCGACAACCTGAACTCGATTCCACTCAAATAAACAGCGCCAGATTTGAGCAAGACTTGCTTCATATGAACAAAGAGATGGGCGCTAGCTTCTATAAAGGTCATGTGGTTGCCGTAGATTTGACTTCAGGTGATGCCCTAAAAACAGTTAAGATCCAGCTGGGCAACGAAAACATCGAACTGAAAGCCAAACATATCATTGATAGTGCAGGTCGCAAGTTTATTATCGGACGCAAGACAGACAACCTCCTGTTTGAACCAGAAAATCTTGATGGAGCGAACACTGGCTCAGCTTGGGTACGTGTCAAAGGTGTAGACCGTAACATTTTCCACAATGGTTATGACCCATTTAGTGCAACTTGCAGCCATTACTATGCCGGCAATTATTGGTTTGGTTATGGTCACTGGCTGTGGATGGTTCCCACAGACAAGTACACTGAGGAAATCTCGATTGGTATCATTCACCACCATGATATGATTCCTGCTTGTGACATCAACACCCAGGAAAAATTTTACGCCTTCCTGAAAGCAAATCATACCAACTTGTATAAGCTGCTGAACACTGGTGATAAACTTGATTTTCACTACTTGCCAAGAATCACTCACACCAGTAAAGTCATATTATCCCCGGACAACTGGTATGTGCTTGGTGATGCAGCTTGCTCTTTCGATATCTTCTATTCTTCGGGGACAACGATGATTTCATTTGGCATTGAGAGCATCACAGAAATCATCCGCGCCAAACTGGCTCTTGAACCAGATGCTGAGGAGAAGCGCTCTGCTTATAACGACTTCAGTATCGCCTACGCACGTCAAGTCAACCATCTCATGAAACATCGTGCGCAGCAACTTGGTCACGCCAGCGTCATGAGTTGGCGCATCTACTTGGAGCATATGTGGATTTTTGGGTTGAGTTTGCCAATGTATGTAGGCAAATGGTTTTTAGACCCGAAGTATATTCGTGCGTATCTGAAGAAAGCTCCTAGTATACAAAGAGTGATTTCTGAAGTATACGAGCAGTGTAACAAGTTAGTAGACCGAGGTGCCAACATCGGGTTGATAGATATCTACCGAGCCGATCAATTGTTTGGAAACTACACTCCGGTTAAGCCTCAGGGCGACTACTTGGAAAACACAAAATTTGAACCCAAGCATTGCAACATCTTCGCCAGCTTAAAACAGACTTACTTTTACACTGCTATCTGGTACATCCTCTTCCAGTGGAAAGGCTTTGGTCTTTTGGGAGTGCTGGCTCCACGCCATCTCTACAACTTCTTCCGTTTGTTGAAGGGAGCATTAGATGCTGCTCTTAGTGAGAAGGCTTACTTGCAAGAGACTAAGCATATGCCTACTAACACTGAAGTGGCTAAAATGCGGCAAGAGTTCAAAAACTATCGATATCGAGCGCAATTGCAGCCAAGGTGTGAGGTTGGAAACTAACAAGCCCCTTCACTAAAGTTACTCAACGCAAAAATTTAAGCGTTTGATACAGAGCTGATTTGCAAATTGATTGTTAACAAATTAAAACTGGAGCGGTAAATGCATACTACTCAACAGCTAGAATACGACGTCGTCATTATGGGTGCAGGCTTTGTAGGAGTTTGTCAAGCTCGGCACCTCTTACTTAAAATCCCAAATATCCGAATTGCACTGATTGATCCTCGCCCAGAAGAGCGCACAGAGAAAGACCTCAAACTTGGTGAATCAATGGTCGAAATTGCGACGCTCTTTGTGTCTAAAGAATTGGGTCTCCATGAGTACTTAGTCGAAAACCATCCTCCAAAATCTGGGCTGAACTTTCACTGGGCTAAAGACCCGGCGAAAACAGAGACAACCGACGATCATTACCACGTTTGGTCCAATCGACGCTCACCCATTCAAACTTTTCAAATGAACCGCGCTAAATTTGAGCGGGACTTACTGAGGATGAACAAACAAATGGGTGCTGTCTTCTACCACGGTCGCGTGGTTGATGTAGATTTGACCCCAGGGGATGCCCTAAAAACAGTCAAGGTCAAGCTAAGCAACGAGGACATCGAACTGAAAGCCAAACATGTCATCGATGGCTCGGGTCGTAAGTTTATTATCGGACACAAGACAGACAACCTCTTATTTGGACCAGAAAATCTTTTTGGAGTCAACACCGGCTCAGCTTGGGTACGCGTCAAATATGTGGACAGAACCATTTTCCACGACGGTTATGACCCCTTCGGTGCCACCTGCAGCCATTACTATGCCACCAACCACTGGTTTGGTTGTGGTCACTGGCTGTGGATGATTCCTACAGACAAGGACACTCAGGAAATATCAATTGGCATTGTCCAGCACCATGATGTGATTCCTGCTTCTGAGATCAACACTCAGGAAAAGTTTTACGCTTTCCTGAAGGCAAATCATACCAACTTGTATAAGTTGCTAACGAGTGGTGAAAATGTTGACTTTCACTACTTACCAAGACTTGCCCACAGCAGCAAGGTTATGTTCTCCCCAGATAACTGGTATGTGCTTGGTGATGCGGCTTGCATTTTCGACGCCTTCTATTCTTTGGGGACAACGATGATTTCGTTTGAGATTGAAAGTGTAACGGAAATCATCCGCGCTAAGCTGGCTGGTGAACCTGACGCTGAGGAGAAGCGAGCTCTCTATAACAGCTTCAATCTTGCTTACACACGCACGGTTAACCATGCCATGAAAAATCACTCCAAGCATCTTGGTCATGCCAGCATCATGAGTTGGCGCATTTACTTTGAGTATATGTGGTTCTTCGGGTTGATTCTACCCATGTACGTGGGCAAATGGTTTTTAGACCCGAAGTATATTCGTGCGTACTTGAAGAATGCTGGTGTTGGCAAAAGAGTGATTTCTGACGTATACGAGCAGTTTAGCAAGCTAGTTGATCGAGGTGCCAACATTGGGTTGATGGATGCCTACCGAGCCGATCAATTGCTTGGACATTACTCCACGATTAAGCACTTTGGCAATTATCTAGAAAACGCAAAGCTTGAACCTAAGCGCCATAACATTTTTACGAGTCTGACATATGCCTACTTTTACCTTGCCATCTGGTACATAATGTTCCAGTGGAAAGGCTTTGGGCTAAAGGGCGTGTTGGCTGTGCGAAATCTCTACAATCTCTTCAGCTTGTTGTCCTCATCAGCGAAGTTTAGTTTAAGCGCCCTTAGTTACTGGCTTAAAACCAGAGGTGTGCCGACTAACACTCAGGTGGCAAAAATGCACCAAGAGTTCAAGAGCTACCAGTATCGACGTGAACTACAGCCTTGGATAGAGGATATAACCCCTCTAGGCGTACAAACTCAGGGTTCTACTAAGCAACAGTCTAACACCACAAATGTCCCAAGACTTCCAGAACTTTCGGTCTCTGGTTAACTGACATAAACTCCAATACGGTTTAGTTAAGAAGAATTGTAGGTTGGGTTGAGCGTAAGCGAAACCCAACAAATGCCTAATAATGTTGTGTTTCGTGCCTCAACTCAACCAAATTGGTTTCGAGTTTTTAGCTTTAACTGAATCGTATTGACACAAGCAATTATTTGGCGTTGCTGAATTTGGTTATGAATTATGTTTGTACACATTTTTGTAGTTAAATGCACAATCCTTGTTTGTAGAGACGTGCCATGGCACGTCTCTACACAGCCATGAATTATAAATTCATAGCTTGATTCAGCAACGCCAACTATTTATTTAGCCGATGCTTGGATAATCCCCAGAGTTTTGATTTAGCAACTATCCATAATGGAAGTTCTTGGTAGGGCAACAATATGTCCAAATTATCTCAAACTCTATACAGTCACGAAATTCAGAAAGGTATTTATCTCCTTGGATTGAATATCTCAGAGTCTGAACTAAAAGAATTGTTGTCTGGCAATAGCATTTCACTGGAAAATAGAGGTTTAAGTGAAATAGGTTTATTATTTATTCTTGCAGAAGCTCTTTCGGCATTAAATTCATTTAAGAATGTGACTTTTCGAGATTTATCAGAGGTGGTGACAGAAGCATCATCCAGTTGTGGAATTCCAATTTTCTGTTGGGATTCTGAACTCGGTAAGTGCTGTCTTTATTTAACTTTAGTTAATGGTAAGCCAGCCCTAAAAACTTGCTACCAATTCTAAGCTGTAGTGGAAAGCAATTGAGGAAGAGGAGATAGTAGAGATGGTGTTTCTATCTGCAACACGTGCGCGAGTGAGAAGACCTCTTTATCAGCTGCCGTTTCTCTTACATACTATACTGAGTACATTTCAACTAAACCGTGCATCCGGCAAGCTCAGTGCTAAGTTTCGCTGGCGACCGAACGAGTTTTGGACGTTGAGTGCCTGGCAAGACAAAGCATCCATGCTAACCTACCGTAATACAGGGGCACACCGTCGACCCATGCCAAAGCTGACTTTGTGGTGCGACGAAGCATCCTTTGTGCATTGGCATCAAGAAAGTGCTGAACTTCCAAATTGGCAGGCAGTAGAACAACGCATGATGGAACAGGGAAGGCTGGTAAAGCTTGAGCATCCTTCACAAGGGCGTTACATGATATGAGGATGAAATTTCCTCATCATGCATCCACAAAACCCTAATAATCAAATAGCCGCTACATTTTTCCGAGACTTAACAGGACTTCCTTGGCGCAAAGCTCTGCGGGGGAAGCTTCCCCCGCAAGACTTTGCAAAAAAGGCGGGTTTATTTGTCAACAAGTACGGATAATTGAGAATGACCGCCGGGAGCATGCCCCCACCACAGATATCTGAGGAACCATTAGGAGTACTCGTGGGGGATGTTGTCCTGTTTTGTCATGGTTTCACCCAACCCTGCCCGCCACCGGGGAGGGGTTAGGGGTGGAGTTCCAAGGCATCGCTGTTTTCTAATAACGTACTAGTCGTATTTACGACAACCTGCGCTACTCCGGTAAAAAATTTGCGGTCGAGAGTTGCTGGTACATCGCTGGGTTGGTGGTAGTGAGGAGTACGTAGATTTGCGGTATCTGTTACCAGCACTGCACCGACTCCTTGATACCAAAATGGGGCGTGGTCGCTACGTAAAGTATCAGGTGTCAGCAAGCCTTTGAGGGGTATTGGCAGTGTTAGCACAGGTGGCATTGATTCAATCGTATCCCCCGTACTTGCCTTATTAAAAGAGATTGGAGGAAGCATCTGTGAATTTTGAAAAGCATGAAGCAGTGGTAAATGTTCTGCATCGCCCACCACCGCCAAAAAGTCACCCTGATCACTGGGTGGAGTCATTGGTAAACCCGTGGGGTATTTCTGACAACCAGGACTGTGACAAGCATAACCCACCATATCCATGACAATCACGCCTTGGAGGTTTTCCAGATGTTTCTTGTTTGTCACAAAAGCTTTACTACCTAAAAGCCCTGCTTCCTCCTTGTCAAAAAAGGCGAGCTGTAACGTTCTAGGAGTGGGACGCGAACCAAGAAGTCGGGCAATTTCCAAAACTACAGCAACACCACTAGCATTGTCATCAGCCCCAGGAGAGATGTAGACTGTGTCGTAGTGAGCTCCCACGAGAATTGCTCCGGCATTTTTATCAGTTCCCAGTCTTTGGGCAAAGACGTTGACACCATCTTCAAACTTCTCTAGCTGAGGTTTCCAGCCCAATTTTTTCAGTTCGGTTGTGATGTAAGCGCGAGTCCGCGATCGCTCGGCTGGAGTTTGGCGTGTAAAATTTAACCTTTGAACGTGGGCGAAAAGCTGATCACCAGAAACTTGTAAGGAAGCAGGGATACGGGGACGCAAAGACGTGGCAGAATTTTCTGTCTGCGTATCTTTGCCTTTGGTTGTCTTTACATCTTTCCCTTTTGGTGTCTTTGTGTCTTGATTTGCAGTGAGGGAATTGTCAACTCTAATACTGTAAATGACTGACTCTCCATGCTGCTTAACAAACGCGCTCGTGACAACCACGGCAACTATTGTCACCAGTAACAAAAGTACCAGCCAAAACCGTTTTTTCACATCTCTCATTAAAATCCCCTCATTGGTTATCCCCTTGTCACCTTCCTGTATTCCTGACATAGGATAGCGCAAACGCCAAGTTTGACACCGTGTCTTTTGACAGAACAACTCACTTCATATAAAGTTCCCATGAAACTTTTAAATTAAGAGCAATGCTCCAAAGACTTTTCTTAGCATCTACTGCATTGATTTGCCTGACAGTACTGGGGAACATGGCAATAGCCCGAGGTGATACTCCAGATAGTAATAGCACTCATCATCATAAGACAATGGAAATTGCTCCTGGTCAACCTGTCCCCTCAGTTAACGGAGGTTGTGCATCCAGATGCTAATAAAGGATGGAATTTGGAGGTAAAAGTGACTAACTTTAGCTTCGCACTCCTAAGCGTCAATACACCTGCCAAACCTGGAGAAGGTCACGCTCATCTTTATGTGAATGGACAAAAAATTGCCAGATTGTATGGTAATTGGTACTATCTGGAAAATTTACCACCTGGTAAAAACCGGATTACTGTTAGTTTAAATAGTAACAGTCATGAAAGTTTAGTTTCTAACGGAAAAGTCATTCAAGATACCGCAATTATAGAAGTTCCAGCAAAAAGTACCCACAAATATTAGAGATAATTAAGTCAAAAACGCATCAATACAATAAAAAGCATAGTATTTTTAATGAGTTATATTTTTCATTCTTAATTGTTGTCATTTATTTAATTTTTAATGACTGATGCTACATTTGTTGCTCATCATGGCTCTGGGGTTCTTGGGAAGTTTTGGACATTGCTTTGGGATGTGTGGTCCTTTGGCGGTGGCGTTTTCTCTGTCTGACAAGCAGGATTGCCATTGGCGACAGCAATTGCAGTTTCACGCACTCCTGAACTTGGGGCGAATGTTAAGCTATGTTCTCGTGGGTGCTGGTATTGGGGCATTGGGTTCAGTGTTGCTCGCCAGTGGACAAATGGCGGGAATTGGTAGCGAATTACGCCAATGGATAGCCATAATTACTGGTGTTCTGCTGATTTGGTTTGGGATTGGACAAATAAAACCCGACTTTCTGCCTAGAATTCCATTGCTACACCCTCTGATGCAAACTCGTCTACACAGCTCCCTCAGTCAGGGAATGGTGAAGCTTTCTCTACAAACTAAATGGTGGACACCAGCGCTTTTGGGTATGACTTGGGGTTTAATGCCCTGTGGTTTTTTGTATGCTGCCCAAATTAAAGCTGCGGAAACTGGCAATTGCTGGATGGGTGCTGCAACAATGCTGGCTTTTGGCTTAGGAACTCTGCCTACAATGTTAGGTGTAGGTGTGTCTACATCGTTAGTCAGTAAAGACAGGCGCAGTCAATTGTTTCGCTTGGGTGGCTGGGTGACTCTCACCATCGGCGTGCTAACGCTGCTGCGGACTGGTGACACAATGGTAGATTACACTGGGCACGCTGCGTTAATCTGTTTAATCCTGGCGCTTGTTGCTCGCCCCATCAGCAGCTTGTATGCCGCACTTTTGCGTTACCGTCGTGCGTTGGGAGTAGGCGCTTTTGTGCTGTCTTGTGCTCACACCACCCATATGATGGAACATTCCCTGCAATGGAATTTTGCAGCTTTCTTTTTCTTACCGCCAGAGTTTCAGTTGGGCATGGCTTTGGGTGCTGTAGCACTGGTATTAATGACTCCCGCAGCCCTCACCAGTTTTGATTCCTTGCAGAAGTCATTGGGCAAGCGCTGGCGATTCATTCATCTATTCAGCTTACCCGCTTTGCTGTTAAGCTCCATTCATGCTGTGATTATTGGCTCCCACTACTTAGGTTCTTTTCAATCTGGTTGGGGGAATAAATTAGCAGCAGTGTTTTTGGGATTTGTGACGCTGACTGTGTTGCTGGTGCGTTGGCGCTTTTTTTGGTCAATGTTATCTTTACAGAAATTTTATGTTCCCCCAAAAAAGACGTAACCCCACCCCTAACCCCTCCCCGCAAGCGAGGAGGGGAAAAAGTACTCCCGCCTCTGTTAACCCCTCCCTGCAAGCGAGAAGGGGAAAAAGTACTCCCCCCTCTCTGCTTGCGGAGAGGAGGGGGGTGAGGTTGTTTCAATCGATAATATTACTAGCGATTTTAGTAATATTTACAACAAACACTCTGATCGCCTCTGCCCATAAAGTAACGACTGCAGCAGATGTTGGCGCAACCTTACATCTAGAACCAAATGATAATCCCCGCGCTGGGGAAGCGACAAAAACTTGGTTTGCCCTGACTCGTAAAGGTGGAAAAGCTATCCCTTTAGCAGAGTGTAATTGTCAATTAGTTGTTTACGCTGAACCTCACTCACCTAAGGAACCACCACTCCTCGAACCACCCTTACAACCTGTTACCGCAGAACGGTATCAAGGCATACCTGGTACTGAAATTACCTTTCCCAGACCAGGAGCCTATCAGCTACAGCTAAGTGGCAAACCGAAAGACGGAAGGAGTTTCCAACCATTTGAGTTAAAGTTTGCGGTGACAGTAGCAGCGGGTTCAGCATCAACTCAAGAATCAGCAAAAGTACAAAATGTCAATCAAAATCTAGAAAACGTAACAGAGGAGCAAACACAGGGAATACCACTTTGGGCGATCGCCCTATCAGGTCTTTTAGCGGTGGGTGTTTTCTTTGGGGTACTGCGAATGGTCAAGAGGAGGTAGGTTTTAGGCACGACAATGTAGAGACGTGACGCCCTATGCCTGTGGCACGCCAAGGGCGTTAGCGTAAGCGCAAAGCGCAGGCTCCGCCAACGCGCTTTGCGTGTGCCTTTGGCACTCAGCTCCTCTGTTAGCGAAGCTCTCCCGAAGGGAGCAAGAGGCACGGGTATCTCCTCGCCTTGAGGCTGCGCCTTAGCGTAGCTCCTCATGCACAGAGGCACGCCAGTTCCCAGGGCGCGGGAAACCCTCATTCGCCCTGCGGGCAGGCTACGCCAACAGGACGCTTACTCACCAGCCACCTAGTAGGTCGGGAGAACGCCACTTGCTACAACCGGGGCAACCCCGGCAACGCAGTGGCTCCCCTCCTGCATAGCGCTGGCTCGCCATGGCACGTCTCTACAGTATGGAATTATCACAAATACCCTCTACTGCGCCTACTCCTTACTGGTGGCGACTCTGGTGCCACTGCCAAGCGTGAGTGATAATCTCCTTGAGAGAAGAGTATTGTGGATGCCAGCCGAGGATTTTTTTGGCTTTGTCCCCACTACCAATCAGTGCTGGTGGATCGCCAGGACGGCGATCGCACTCTACGACTTTGATATCTTTTCCTGTAACTTGCTTTGCAGTTTCAATAACTTCTTTGACTGAGAAGCCGTTACCATTTCCTAAATTAAAAACTTCGCTGTCACCGCCTTTGAGCAAATACTCCAATCCCAAAACGTGAGCGTCTGCTAAGTCGCTAACATGAATATAATCCCGAATGCACGTCCCATCAGGCGTGGGGTAATCAGTGCCGAACACGGAAATAGATTCGCGCTTACCTAACGCTGTCTGCAACACAAGGGGAATCAAATGGGTTTCTGGGTTATGGTCTTCGCCAAGCCTACCATTGGGATCAGCACCAGCAGCGTTGAAATAGCGAAACCGCACCGACTTGAAACCGTAGGCAACATCAAAGTCAGATAGAATCCGTTCTACCATCAGCTTAGTCGCGCCATAAGGGTTAATCGGATTCTGGGGATGGTCTTCCGGAATTGGCACAACTTCAGGCACCCCATATGTTGCACAAGTAGAAGAAAATACAAAATTCTTAACAGACGCTGCTAGCATGGCTTCTAACAGGGTCAAGGTGCCGAGAACGTTGTTGCGGTAGTACTTCGCAGGGTCGCTAACCGATTCCCCCACGTAAGCGTATGCCGAAAAGTGGATGACAGCGGCTACATCGTGCGTTTTGAATAGGTCATCCAATAGCGCGCGATCGCCTGTGTCTCCTACCACAAGTTCTACTTGTAAAACTTTTTCTACCAAATCGCGGTGCCCATACACCAGATTATCGAGTATTATCACGTCAAAACCAGCCTGCTTCAGAGCAAGCACTGTGTGCGAACCGATGTATCCAGCTCCCCCTGTCACCAAAATGGTGGGTTTTCCAGGCGACATATTTTTTCCTTTTGACTTGACAACTACTAAATTAATTTAATTTACGGGAGGCAGATTACTGATCTGGAAAATTACAGATTGTGGATGCAGTTGTAAGAAATTGCTCTAAAATCACTACGATGGTTGTCGTGGTGTGAGGGTGTGAGGTATTTGAAGTCAGGTAACAGTACGATTACAATTTGACGATACAATAACCCCACTGCCCCAAAACCTGTAGGCTGACCGCAAAATGAAGCTTTGAGAGTCAATCTATGACATTTGTACTGTTAAGCCGGGTATTACTGTGGCTGCTTGTTGGAACAATCTTATACTCTTTGTTCCAGAGATTCTTTCCCTCAGGAAATTACGTCGCACGATTATTCTTAGTCATTCTGTTCGTCGTCGTCTTGCTGTCGTTTATCAATCCCAGGGAGCCAGCTGTCGCCTCCTTGTGGAATGTGATATCTTTTCCGCTCAAACCTCTGGGAGCAGCGATTTTACTGATGATTTTTGCGGCACAGAGGATAAAAGGTGGAGGGGGAATGGACGCACCAGGAGGATATTTAATAGGTTGGGCGCTGACAATTTTGTTGTTGGCAAGTACACCAGCTTTTGCTTATTTCCTGGAGCGTTCACCTGTAGCAATGCTGGGCGAGCCATCCATAGCTAGTCTTGACATTGTCCAAGGGCGGCTTGCATCGTCCATAGGACCAACCGTGCCAACATCTGGGACGCTTGTGGCATTGAGGCAAGACAATACTGTAGCCGACGTCAGTATGACACCATACCTGGCGCAAACGACTGTAACTGACATTCGCAGACGAGGGTTGCGACTGGAAGACTTTGTACCTAATGCGGAAGCACTGCAACAAACAACGCGAGTGTGGGAAAGTTATCTCACCTATATTTCCGGTTTCTTACGTGGGTAGATAGGCGTTGAGCTAGAAAATGAGTTATCACAAGGTCAGCACGGTATACTGTCGTGGCTGACCTTATTTTTGAGTCATGAGTTGCTTTTTGCACCTGTAGTATGAAGACACCTCGGCTTTAGCTTAGTCTAATATTGAAAAGTTACCAGGATTGAACTCAGAACACAGTTGTCAGAACCTAGAATAAAAAACTCTCATACGTTGCTCGGTATAACTTCTGACAACCGGGTGGAGAGTATTGGTATAAAGCCCTTGGCAACTTCCGTGGAGACCAAGAAACCTTTGGTAATTAAATCCCCCCGAAGTTTGCTTGAAAGGAAACAAGGACTGGCAACTTCTGTTTTGGATTCCATCCGTGGGAATATTCTGACTACTGCGTTCTGCGTTCTGCGTTCTTCTTAAGTAATTGCTTCAATGGCAAAATCACGACGGCTGGCTACACTCTTTGCATACCTGCGCCCCCATTGGCGGGAGGTGACACTAGGCATTATCGCCTTGTTGATTGTTAATGGGTTGGGTGTTTACATCCCTCTGTTGATTCGCGCTTGCGTTGACCAACTCTCAATAGAATTCAGCTTAAATCAAGTTAGAAATCTTGTATTACAAATTGTATTGTTTAGTTCAGCCATGTGGCTGATCCGGATGGCTTCCCGGATTTGGCTGTTTGGCGTAGGGCGTCAGGTGGAATTTGACCTAAAACAACGGATTTTTGGACACTTGCTGACACTGGAACCGTCCTATTTTGCCAGCAATACCGTAGGCGATTTGATTAGTCGGGCGACGAGTGATGTGGACAATATCCGGCGTCTGTTAGGTTTTGCAGTCCTGAGTATAGCAAATACGATATTCGCCTACGTTCTTACCCTACCAGTCATGCTGTCGCTCAGCGTGGATCTGACATTAGCTTCACTGGCAGTGTATCCTGTAATGTTTTTCTTGGTGCATTTGTTTAGCGATCGCTTACGCAGCGAACAGTTAGGTGTGCAGGAAAGACTCTCCGACATCAGCGAACTGATTCAAGAGGATGTCAGCGGTATTGCCTTAATAAAAATTTACTCTCAAGAAGAAAACGAGCGCCGTGCCTTTGCTAGCAACAATCGGCAGCTATTGCAGGCTAATTTAAAACTGGCAAAAAGTCGCAACACACTGTTTCCACTGATTGGTGGGCTAGCCACAGTGAGTTCTTTTATCATCATCTGGCTGGGAGCGACGCGGATAGTCAATGGAAGCCTTGCTGTTGGTGATTTTATCGCACTCCTGCTTTACGTAGAGCGTCTGGTTTTCCCCACAGCTCTGTTAGGATTTACGATTACTACCTACCAACGGGGTGAAGTGAGCATTGACCGCCTTGAAGCAATTCTTAGTGTCAAACCTAAAATTAAAGATGCATCAGATGTTATTCATCTGCCACGAGAACAGGTTAAAGGAGAACTCAGAGCAAAAAACCTCAGTTACACCTACCCTGGTTCCACCACTCCCGCGCTAGAAGACGTAAACTTTACCATAGCTCCTGGGGAAACGGTGGCAATTGTGGGCGCTATTGGTTCGGGGAAATCAACTTTGGCAAATGCTGTGCCAAGACTGTTGGATATTGAACCAGGACAGTTATTTTTAGATGGCGTGGACATTACCAAAATCGCCTTGGCGGATTTAAGGAGTGCGATCGCCTATGTCCCTCAAGATAGCTTTCTCTTTAGTACAACAATTAAAAATAACATCCGCTACGGCGACCCCGTTAGCGAACAACAAGAGGTAGAATACGCTGCCAAGATGGCGCAAATTCACCAAGAAATTACCTATTTTCCCCAAAATTATGAAACCATCGTTGGGGAACGCGGCATTACTCTTTCTGGCGGTCAAAGGCAACGTACTGCTTTGGCTAGAGCAATGCTCGTTGATGCTCCTGTGTTAATTTTGGATGATGCTCTTTCCAGCGTAGATAATCAAACAGCGACAGCGATTTTGAGAAATCTCTCTGGTGGTAAGCAACGAAAAACAGTCGTTTTCATCACTCATCAACTCTCTGCTGCGGCAGCGGCTGACCGAATTTTAGTAATGGACAAGGGTAAAATAGTTCAGACAGGTACGCAGATAGAACTTTTGCAGCAACCAGGGCTTTATAGAACTTTATGGAGCCAGCATCAGGTAGAGGAATTATTGCATTAGTTATAAAAATCTGGTGTAAATAAACAAAGCCCGCGTCGGCGGACTTTTCCAAAAGAAGGTTATTGAACTCGATTGTGGATAATAACTGATAACTGATAATTTAACACTATTAATCACGTGGTTAGAAAGCTCCGACTCGACCAAGAATCATGAAGAATGTCTTCACAATTAATAACACGTCGTACATTGGATACCATTTCTTCTGATACTGCAAGTCTAAGTCAACGACTTGCTCAAAATCTTTGATATGAGAACGACCGTTAACTTGCCACTCGCCAGTCAAACCTGGTTTAACATTTAAACGTTGCCAGTGACGTTGATTGTAGTGAACAACTTCATCTGCTGTCGGTGGGCGTGTGCCTACTAAGCTCATTTCGCCTACCAGAACGTTCCAAAACTGTGGGAGTTCATCTAGGCTTGTACTTCTTAAGAAGCGCCCGACCTTTGTGACTCGAAAGTCACTCTTATTTTTAAAGATTAATCCGTTGACTTCGTTCTGAACTAAAGATTTTAACTTCTCCGCGTCAGAAACCATAGAGCGGAATTTACGGATACGAAATGGGAGTCCGTTGAGACCATAGCGTTCCTGTGTGAAGAAAATTGGACCAGGACTGTCGATTTTAATAGCGATCGCTATTGGCACAAACAAAATAGCGAAAATTAATAGTCCTACCAAGCTCCCCACAATGTCCAAAAATCGTTTAAATTTAGAATTTACTGAGGCGTGAGGAGTCAGTAGCAATTCCCAAGTATCGGTAGTTGCACCTTCAATAACAGTCGTGCGCGAGGATATTTCGTACATCGTTAAGCCAATTATTCAATGAACAACGTATTATTACGTAGCATTAACTTGAATATAGACTTAGCTTCTCAAAAGGAAATCAAGCTCTCCCGTACTTTCACCGAATCTTCATCAGAGTTCCTGGGATCATCATTTTTTATAAATTTAAGTTAAAGCAGAATAAATATATCTTATGAAAGATGAGAAAACAGTATAAATGTGACGATTGAAAACAAGTGTGTTAGGATCTGCTACCAACTCAGTCCATCAGTTGGAAAGCTAAACTTATACCTGGCTTATGCAAACAAACGGCAAAATCCATCGTCTCTTTTTCATATCCCATAACGGAGTTGGGGGCTTGTATCCTACCGTTCTTTATTCTGAATCCTGAGTTCTGAGTCCTGAGTTCTTTTTTTCGGTCAGGCGTTCTTAAAAAGGCGTCTACACATAGTCTTAAGATGGCAGTCGCTATTTGGCACTGCTGCTTATATTCACCTGTTCAAAAATAACAGTAATTCTACTGTAATGAATCTGAAATGGGGGTGCTAAAAAAATGGTTGTAGCAGAAGTTGGAGTTAAAGTTAGTCGCTTGGAATCGATTGTTGAACAAATCGGGGAAGCAGTACTTGCAACCACTGAGACGATTGAACGTCTGGCTGAAAGAGTCGATACTCTCAGTTCACAAGTTGAAGAACAAGGAAAGCAATTACAGCAGCAAGGATATCAAATCCTTGCTTTGTGTGATGCCGTGCAGACTCTTGCTGAAACCCAAGATGATTCTCTTCAAAAACTCACCCAACTGACACAAAGTTTAGAGCGCTTGATGGCAATGATTGAAGAACCATCTGAATGAAACGGAACTATAGGGGCTTCCTTTCTTAAAAAATATCCAATTTTTTCTTGTGGGATGGGGGCACTAAGATGCCCACCCCACTGTTAGGGGATAATTTATTTGTTGGAAATCCCTGAATTAAACCGTTTCATACCCTCAGTTTCGTAACAGCTATTTTCCCTGAAAAACAGACATCAACATCGCTGCCTGGAGTGCGATCGCGCTTGGCATATTCTCCTTCATAATAAAAGTTATTGCCCTCAATCCGGTAATTGACGGGCAACGGTTTGGTAGAGGGTTGGCAAAACACAACTTCTGGATCGGGTTCTCCTGGAAGCAGATGAGGCAAATTCACATTCCAGAAAGTTCCTGGTTCCAGAGAACGGTTGAGTAAGTCAGCTAAAACAGAACTCGTCCACCGTGCTACAACATCCCAATCAACATTCAACTGGCGTTTGCGATAGTGGGAAACTGCAATCCCAGGAATGCCGTGTATCGCTGCTTCCCGTACGGCGGCGACAGTACCGGAAATGTAAGCATCCACGCCCATATTGCCTCCAGCATTGACCCCAGACAGCACAAATTGGATATTTTTGCAAATATGTGTTGAAGCAATTCTGACACAATCGGCGGGAGTACCTGCAATAGCATATTCGTTCTGGGAGCGTTGCTCGACATGAATTGCTCCAGTCGTGGTGACTTGATGTCCACAGCCAGAAAGATGGTCGCGAGGAGCAGCGATAATTATTTCTTTACCATTGACAGCTTTGCGCAACGCTTGAATACCGGGAGCGTCGATACCGTCGTCGTTGGTGAGAATTAAGGTCATAGATTGTCTTGTTAGGGCTGGTAGAGATCTAAGCAACAAGACCGATTTTCAAGCAAATTTGCTTTGGAAGCAATTACTTACAGCAGTTTTCTATTGGGTAGAACACAGGTTGGTTGTAGGGGCACAGCATTGCTGTGCCCTTACCATCGCTCTTTGTGGTCTATGGAAATGAAAAGCGCTGTAACCAACAACGATGTGAATTCTTGTTAGGAATAGGTAATTTGTTCTTGGTAATTCAGTTTGAATTCATCAATTACGAATTATTACTTAGGCATGAGTTAATGAATACCATTCTTGATACTTATGTATCAAGGATGTCTACAAAAATACGTAGAAGAACATTTGAAATCAGAATTAAAAAAAAATTCATGATTCTTTCTTACACCTTTACAGTTACTTATCAAATACTTATCAAAGTTTTTTTTACTTTATTAAATACACAATCTACTAACCAACTGCTTATTAGATTGGCAAGTCGATTGTTAAGCAAATATGAAATTAGTGGCTAGAGTCATTCAATGCAAATATTGAAATCAGAAAAATCTACCGAACAGAGGTTGCGTCTTCATTACTTAGATGGCTTACGTGGGTTGGCAGCTCTGTATGTGGTGATAGTTCATATAAATCGATACATGGGGCAAGAGCCTGTATTTTTGCAATTAATAGGTAAAACTCTAAGATATGGGAATTTTGCTGTAGCAGTTTTCATTGTGCTTTCCGGTTACGTTCTCATGCTACCGGTAGCGCGTTCGCAAAGCGGTTATCTTTCAAGAGGCTTGTGGGATTATATTCAACGGCGATCGCGTAGAATTTTGCCCCCTTACTATGCGGCTCTTCTTTTTAGTCTGGTTATAGCAATCATCGTATTAGGGCTGATTAAATTTTTCCATTTTCAATGGCATGAATCTCCACAATATGGAGAATTTCATCCTTTCTTTTCCCCTATTGATGTCATCACCCACTTGCTACTCATTCACAATCTTAGTCGCGACACACTTCCTTCTATTAATGCACCTATGTGGAGTGTTGCCACTGAGTGGCAGATATACTTTTTCTTTCCACTATTACTGCTACCTATATGGCGGCGTTTCGGCTTATTTTCGGCTATTATTTCTGCCTTTTCAATTGCCTTAGCACCGATATATCTCCTGAATGGATTTTTGGAACCAGCTCATTCTTGGTTTCTCGGCTTATTTGCCTTAGGAATGGCAGCAGCAGATATTGGATTTTCTCAAAAACCGCAGTTAACAGCAATGAGAAAATCGTTACCTTGGGGTGTGCTGGCTCCTATATTCTTTGTTGTTGCGCTGATAACCGAGTGGCAAGCACTAGGATTAGACAGGTGGATTGGTGATAGTTTTTGTGGTTTGGCAACAGCCTGTCTACTGATGTACTGCACGAAAGTAATAGTTGAAGGTAAAAAAGTACCTCCAGTTTTGCAGTTATTTGAGAATCGTTGGGCAGTTGCACTGGGAGGATTTTCCTACAGTTTATATCTGACTCATGGAGTCGTAGTCACTGTGGTGGGTAATTTCCTTCTTAATCTTCAATTGCCACCAATTAACTTTATAGCTACATTTTATCTGGTAGCTGTGCCACTGTCGTTACTAATTGCCTACCCGTTTTACTTGGTCTTTGAGCGACCATTCATGTCCAATTTTCTGAAAAAGCGCGAGGTAAAAGATGCGGTGAGTTAATTAAAGTCAAAAGTCATTAGTAAAATACTTTTGACGAATGACTAATAGACGAATTGCACTCATTCCGCTTTACTAAGATCAAGCCTCGAGTTGCAACAGTGAGTCGGCTGAGCCTCCAAACCCTCGTTACCAGGTTCAACCTGGTAACGAGATATTAGAGCCTCTGGCTCTTGTTGAGAATGATGCAAGATCTGAGCCTCTTACTAGCGGCTTACGCCTACATCTGTGGTTTTATTTTCATTCAATTGACTTTTGCACTCTTGTTTAATGACCCATAACTCATAACTGTCTTCAAAACTTCAAAGTACGTGGTTTCCCATCGTCTTGAAATTGCTGCTCACCAACTCCCACAACTTCAACAATCACCCCACGCGGCGATGGTATCCATTCTCCCTCTCGCGCTTCAATTTCTACAATTGTTTGTTCCCCATTGGACGAAACACGGTATTTTGTAGTTGTAAAAGCTCCTTTTTGATACTCAAATGTATGTCCATCGTCTTCGTAAAGTGTAAATTCACCAGTACCAGGGAAAACACGTAGCCGTAGCTGCTCAAGTGGATGTTCATCAACATATTGCATGACAGGTTGCATGGGGATAATCGCACCAGCACGCACATAAAGAGGCATTTTTTCCAAGGGTGCATGAGCGAGGATATGAACCGAACCAGAGTAACTCTCACCAGTCCACCAGTCATACCAAGTCCCTTCGGGTAAGTAGACGGCGCGATGCTCAATTCCAGCACGGTAAATTGGTGCAGCCATCAGGGACGGACCGAGTAAAACTTGGTCGTAGAGTGTGTAGGTTGTGGGATCGTTGGGGAAATGGTAGAGTAATGGTCTTAGAATGGGCGCTCCTGTTGTTGCTGCTTCCCAAAAGAGGGTGTAAATGTATGGCAGCAACTGGTAACGCAGATTGATGTATTCTCTACAGATTTTCTCCGTGCGCTCCCCAAACACCCACGGCTCATGACGAGCTGTACTCATTGCCGAGTGACCCCGCATCAAGGGGTACAGCATTCCTACCTGCATCCACCGCGCGAATAATTCAGCTGTGGCATTACCAGCAAATCCGCCGATATCGCAACCCACAAACGCTACACCAGAAAGTCCCATGTTACACAGCATTGGCAGGGACATTTCTAAATGTTCCCACAACGACTGATTATCGCCCATCCACACCGACGACCACCGCTGCACTCCTGCAAAACCAGAACGAGTTAGCACAAAAGAACGCTCATTTCGGCGCAGTCGTTGCAAACCCTCCGCAGAAGCTTGTGCCATTGACAAACCGTACAGATTATGCACCTCTGCATGAGTCGCCCTTTCCTTAGATGAGGAGGATGAGGAAGATTTTACTCCCTCATCTCCCCCATCTCCTCCTTGCGGTGCATCCAGAGGAAACCAAATTTTATTACCACCATCCCCAAAAGGGCGATCGTCAATGGCTGGTTCGTTCATATCATTCCAAATTCCTGCAATACCAATATCTGTCAGGGTTTTGTGTAAATCGCCCCACCACTGACGCACATCGGAACGCAGAAAATCAGGAAAAACGGATTTTTCAGGCCATACGTAGCCATGAAATAATCGTCCATCGGCTTGACGCACAAAATAGTCGTTTTCTATGCCTTGCTCAAAAACGTGATAGTTGGCTTCTGGTTCGTACTTTACACCTGGATCGATAATTGTCACTGCCTTAAAGCCATCTTGCGCCAAGTCACCGATCAGTTTTGCAGCGTCGGGAAAGCGTTTGGGACTCCAGGTAAACACGCGATAGCCCCGCATATAGTCAATATCGAGGTGGATAACATCGCAGGGAATGCGGCGATCGCGGAATTCCTGCGCCAGTTCACGCACAACGATTTCCGACTCATAACTCCAACGACATTGATGATAGCCAAGCGACCACTTCGGCGGTAACGGCATTTTACCAGTGAGCTGGGTGTAGGTGCGGAGAATTTCCGCAGGTTCAGGACCATAGATGATGTAGTAGTCCAACTCGCCGCCGCGAGTTTCCATTTTCCAGACACCTGGTTTCTCTGCACCAATGTCGAACTGACTCCAAAACGTTGTGTTGAACAAAATACCGTAACTTAGATCAGGACGCAAGGCAATAAAAAATGGAATTGCCTGGTACATTTCATCAGTCAGGGAACCGTAATCTAAGGCATCAACTGTCCAATTCGTTTTGACTTCGCTGAGTTTGTCAAGAAAGCCTGTGCGTTCCCCAAAGCCGTAGAAATGCTCTTCGGCTTCAATGTGTTTCCATGCAGCAACTGCACCTAAGCGCCAACCCATACCTAAATCTGCATCTTGGGCAAAGGGACGACCAGATTTGTCGAAGCAGGTGATACGGCAATTTTGCCGTTGTACACTCACACGTATTTGCTCTGTTTCAATTTCTACTGTTGCGTCAGTTTCCCGCACCTGGAAGGGTATGACTGCCCATTCTGCATCATCCAGTGCGATCGCCCAAGGACGGCGGCTTGTGAATTCGCCATTAGGTGACATCCGTACACGAACTAAATTTGGTGCTAGCACACTGATGGCTACGCGTGAGTCACCACACTCAAAGTTGATAGTGCGTTCATCCCAATGTACGGCTTGCACTGTCCCAATAGTTGTCCAAGGTTGGTCAGTTGTGGGCAGTTTTCCAAAGTATTGCGGCATGCATCCTCCAATCTAGACGGCTGATCACAACTGCAACTGTAGTACAGCTAACCATTGGGTATAAACCTACCGACGGATGAATTAGTCAATACTTCGTTTTTGACCTTATTTTTAAACTGCTTTAAGTACCTGTAACCAGAAACATTCTTACCAAACTTGCGTCAATTAGGGTATTAAATCATTCTTAAAAAGTTTGTATATCTTCCCAAGGTAAGAAGTTAAGCCTTTGGAGGCTTGTAAATATTTAAATTGTGAAATGTATCACATCTATTATTTTGAAGAATTAATGCACCAAAGGTTATTTATGTCGCTTAGGGAGAAAGAGGAATTTTTGCATACAGAATTAGTCAGACATGGTGTGGAATACCACAAGGCAGCAGAAGTTGCTAGGATTTTAGTGTCTGGCAAACCTGATGAACTTTTAACGGACAAAGAGATACAACTTGCTACAGAAGTTTGCAGAAAGTGGGTAATACAACGTAAACGCTTGGCTTTCATACACAAGCAATAGAGTTTACTCCAACCCATGAAATGAAGATAAACCACACATGAGCAACAGCAGCAGATTACCTTTGTTGTTCTGCTGTCTTCTCTTGCTCAGATATTGTCTTTAAATCATCCAAATTACACAGCAAACGTGGCTTTTCTGGATCTGTTAAATCTAGTTTGTCCCAAGGTATACTGTACCCACTGTGAATTTTTTGCGCTCCAAATAGATGTAAAATTCCCAACGCAATTGTCCAGGCTGATAGCCGTTCTAATATAGCAGGGTATCCGATAAGATATTCTTGAACGACCCATTCCGAGCCTTGCTTTTCGCCACGTACTTCTTCAATGCGTCCTACAGCCTTGCCTGTTGAGTCTAGCACCTGTTTACCTAGCAGCAGTTCCAAATGAATTTCATGATTCGCCATGTTCTGCTCCTGGAATTCGTTCGATGATGTGTTCGCTCACCCATTCTTCGTAAGCTAATGCTGGTGTTGCTTCTGCTTCCACATCGACTTTCACATCGATACCAACGTCACGCACTTTTGAAAAGGGAATTCGCAACGATTCACTACGCTTTGCACCCCACTTACTTTGAATTGTTGCTATCCAACGTGCTAATTGTGGATGTAATCTACGGGCTAGGGTGGGCATACCAACTTCAATATATGTCAATCGTGGCGGTTGGTTGTCGCGCAATTCCATAACAATGCCGTCAACTTTCCCCATTTTTCGCCCTTTAGTATCAACAAGTTGGTTATCGAGTACATCTCTGATAATGTCCATGAATCCAAAATTCCAAATCTAAAATTAATTTAACCGCCAATAATTTCTAGGGGAATGGCAGCGATCGCTAACACAAAAGCCAGCACCATTGTAAAAATGACAACGCTGTTACTCAGAAAGCCGTTACGATATTTACCAACGTATAATTTGTCATTCATTAACACCAAAAATGGCAAAATAACGGGTGGCAAAATGACTGCTGTAATCGCCATTGAAAACAAAGTGAGTTGCAACGGGTCAATACCAATCGCCATCAGTAGCGAGGCAAGGAAGACAAAGACGGTGTAAACTAAGCTAAAGCGCGCTGCATCTTTGGGTTTAAGATTTTCCCCCCAATTCCAACCAAAAGCTTGAGCAACAATATAGGCTGTGTCGAGGGTGACTTCTAGCGCTGCACCAAAGCAGGCTATTCCCAGTGAGGCTGCAAATAAAATGAAACCCCAGTAACCGAAAGGTTCTGTCAGCATCAGCGCCGCCTGTTCATAGCTATCAACTTGGATGCCTTTAGGATGGAGTACCAGCGCTGCGACAATCAGCAAACCCAAGGATACGATGCTACCAAAACCCATACCCAAAGTGGCAACGGCACGATTAACACCAATGTGTCCTTCATCCCACTTATCTTCTACCGCACCAGATGAATAGAAATAAAACAGATATGGACTGATTAATGCACCCAAAATACTTACTGCAATAAATAAATAATGTGCCGTATCTTGGCGTGGTAGTGTTGGCAATAAACCAGAACCGATTTGTGTTAGAGATGGATGCAGTTTGAACGTGGCGACTACAAAAGCTAGCGTTATCAGTCCCAACAGAGAAATGCCATTTTCGATAATACTAAAGTTGCCGTACCAAATTAAAGACCAAATAGCAAATGCTACAGGTAAAGCAAACCATTGAAAACTGATACCTGTTACGAGTTGCAGGGCGATACAAACACCACCAATTTCAGCTGCTAAAACGAGAAAATCAACAGCAACTTCTGCAACCAACGGGATAATATAAAAGTTGAAGCCAAAACGCTCGCGGACTGCAGCAGCTAATGTATGTTTGCTAACTGCTGCCAAACGCCCGGACATTTCTACGAGAAAAATGACACAAATTGTCCCCAGAACAATCGCCCAAATGAGTTGAAAACCGAATGTAGATCCAGCTTCAGCTGCGGTTGCAATTGCACCTACATCCAGAAAGCCACCAATACTTGTGACTATTCCCAAGGCAATTTCAAGAATTTTCTTCATGGCTTTTCACCTGCTGATTTTGCCAGCCTGCGAATTGTTTGTTCTTGGGTTGAGAGCTGTTTGATCTGAGTTGCAATTGCACTCCGGTCTTTTTTTTCCACAGCTAGTGACATTTGATCTACTATATATTTAAGCTGCTGTATCGGCTTTAATAGACTCTGCTGCTGATTAGGTGGTATTGATAATTTTGACAAGTTATCTGTTTCTTTTTGGAGTTGTTCCTGTGTCGTTTTTAGTGTTTGTTTAGCATAGTTTGTCGGCACAGCCTTGCGTATCCATGCATCACCCACCATGTGTGCCGTTGCTGCCCATGAAGATATTGTGTCTAGATCTTTTGTCACTTCTTCTGTAGATTTTTTATTGCTACAAGAAGCTATTAATAATATCATAAATAAGAGAATATTACTTATTAATATCCATTTTCCACTTCCTGACATATTTATGTCCTCTTTTACCCATATGTAATTAACTTCTCAATATCATTTTACTTCTGGCAATATCATCTACTTTATAGTAGGTTTCTAAACTCTATCACTGTGCATATAGGTACTTTATACAGCGCTTTTTATTAAATGATGAGACTACAAACCTTCGGTTGGAACTACATACCAATATCTCAAATGTCCATTACATAGGCTTTTATGCGACAATGCCCACTTTGGAGAAAGTTATACAACAGCGATTGACACGATAGAAGCTATACACCAAACAGTGAACAAACCTGGACAACCAGTACGTAAGCTGGAGATATAGCCAGATCCAGTCTGAAAAGACTACGTTAATTGGGGCATGATACCCGTAGGTGCTTTCCAGCTTGCGGCACCGCAGTCGCCACAACGGGGGGAACCCCCGCAAGGCGCTGCTCTCTATCGTTGGATGTTAAACAGATGTATTTGCGTAGGTAGGTGCATCCAGCGTAAAAACTCTTTTTAACATGATCGAGGAAAACATTACCCTAATGACGGCTCTTTATGAGCAAAGTATTCGTACTCGACACCGAGAAAAGACCACTAGATCCCGTTCATCCGGCACAGGCAAGACAGCTTTTAAGAAATGGTAAAGCCGCGGTATGCGCGCAAATTTCCCTTTACTATCATTTTAAAAGAATCACGTCCAGATGTACCAGTACAACCTTTAAGAATCAAAATTGATCCAGGTTCAAAAACTACAGGGATAGCCGTAATTAATGATTCAACTGGTGAAGTCGTATTTACCGCAGATCTTAAACATAGAGAATTTTCTGTAAGAGTTGCTTTAACTTCTCGCAGACAATTAAGAAGAAGTAGGAGAGCCAGAAAAAGCCGTTATCGTCAACCACGTTTTAATAACAGAAAACGTCCTGACGGTTGGCTGCCACCAAGTTTAATGAGTCGTGTTTACAACATTCAGACGTGGGTAAGGCGATTGATGAGACTTGCACCAATTACGGCTATATCACAAGAACTAGTTAAGTTTGACACTCAACTCATGCAGAATCCCGCTCTTTGTGGTAAGGAGTATCAACAGGGAACATTGGCAGGCTACGAAACTCGTGAATACCTGCTAGAAAAGTTTGGTAGAAAGTGCGTATACTGCGACAAGCAGGATGTACCTTTACAGATTGAACACATTCACCCACGAGCTAAGGGAGGAACGAACAGAATTTCAAACCTTACCTTGAGTTGTGAAAAATGCAACATCAAAAAGGGAACCAAAGATATTAAGGATTTCCTGAAGAAAGACCCTGAACACTTGAAAAAAATTGAAGCGCAAGCCAAGAAACCATTAGCCGACACTGCTGCTGTTAATTCAACTAGATTCAAGTTACTTGAAGTTTTAAAATCCACCGGATTGCTAGTAGAAACAGGTAGTGGCGGTTTGACAAAGTTTAATAGGACAAAACTTGAACTACCCAAAACTCACTATTTTGATGCGGCATGTGTGGGTCGGTCAACTCCAGATAAGTTAATCGTTAAAGGCGTCAAACCTTTAATAATAAAAGCTACTGGACATGGAAGCCGACAAATGTCTGTAACTGACAAATTCGGTTTCCCTAAAAGCCATAAAACTAATACCAAGTTTCATTTTGGATTCACAACGGGTGATATTGTCAGGGCTAATGTCCCCAAAGGAAAAAATGCGGGTACTTACACAGGAAGAGTAACTACTCGCAAAATTGGACAGTTTGATATCAACACTGGAACAAAAACCCTACAGATAATCAATCACAAGTACTGCACAGTATTACAACGCCATGATGGTTATTTGTACTTGTTGTCGAGTATTGTCCATTGAATCCGCCATTAGAGGCGTACCGATCGCCACTAGGGCGTTGGGCAATGCCTAGCGTATCTGAGTGATGTCTGGGTTTTAGTGAGCATTGCCCACCCGAAAGATACTTAGTACTGCATTTCATAAATTCTTATCGCAATAAGGGCTTGTAGTTGCGCTAAGCGCGTGCCTCCTACGGAGGAGCTACGCTAACGCCGTCAGGCGAAGGCAGGTTCGACAGCGCAACTACGAACTATAACGCTACTTGCCTTGTGCAATCTTGTACTTAGATTTTTTTAAAAATAAAACCCGATTGCTATAGATGGTTACTTATTTCATGTTGATCTGATACCAAATCCGTTTTTATACCCCCCTTTTAACCCTGGCGGCTGGAAGTCTCGGCTACACAGACAAAGCCCGCCTCCGCGGACTACTGTAAAAGGGAGGTCATTGCTCCGGATTTGGTATGAGTTCAGCCGCAGATGAAATAAATCATGGTAGGCATCCTGCCCATCCTATTTCTTAGGCACTTGCAAACACTTGTCAAATATTTAGAAATATTGATTTTTTTTTAGGTATTTATACATTTGTGGGTTTGTAAAAAAAATTTCTGGTAAATTTTTAGTGTTATAAAAATTCGTACATCAGACTACCGAAGAAATAGCAATATTTCATCGCCCCTAGTCTGCTCAGATTTATCCTCTGTACCGTTTGACCTGATTTACCAGCAGTTATTTTCACGTCAGCGTTGTTTTTGATACTAAAAGTTGAACATGACTACAATACCCACCAAGATAGTGTTTTCTGTTCTGGGACTAGCAGGAATTAGTCTTTTGTCTTCTTTGACACCAGCAAGCGCCACCATTTTGGTGGAACCCATCGTGACGACACAGAATGAAGACATCTTAAAAACGAGAAACCCAAGAGCGCTTGGACCAGAAATAACACCTGGGCTAGTCATAGAATATGGTGTCCCAGATGTAGCAAACAACCTCTTAAACGCTACTGGGCAAGATATAGGAAGCTTGGTTTTTGAATTACAAACACTGTCATATTCTAATCCAAATTCCACTCCACCATTCAATAATGAGCCAGTGCAGTGGGGAGATGTCAATGGAGATGGCAAGATTGGTTTTTCTAATGTTCCTGGTCTCAATGATATTTTTACAAACGTTACCGTTACGGATAACGTCCTCACCTATAGTGGTGGTGTCATACCCAACGGAACAGTGTTTTTCAATCCATTCTCTACCACGCCTGATTTACGCCCAGGTCGTGGTATCATCCCACCAGCACCACCTGCACCAGCAGATCAAGATGGACCGATTCGGGTGAAAAGCTATTACACTGCTGTTCCCGAACCAACTGCCGCCTTGGGTTTACTGTTGCTTGGTGGCATAAGCTTAGCTTCAAGATTACAGCGGAAACTAAAGCAGGAAATTAATTCGTAATTAAATAGATTTCTTGCAAAAGTATGATGAATGGATGTTTAGAACCACCGATGCAGACTTATGGAACACAGATAAATTATCTGTGTGCATCTGTGGTTTTTTCATAAAATAGACTTAACTATAAGCTTCATTGTCCTTTTTAGTCAGGACTTACGCAAAAATCGCCCTTACGCTTAATTTATCAAACCGCCAAGACGAGGCAACGTAGAGACGTTGCATGCAACGTCTCTACACGTGTGGAATCTATGGCACATTCGTCGTGGCACGCTAAGACCGCTACATAAAACCTACTCAAATCTATCTATTAGGCTTGAGATGGCTTTACTTCCTGCTTCCACGCCCGGGAGTCGGTGAGCCAGCGCTGCAGGAGGGTTTCCCTCCGTAGGCGACTGGTGAACCCGAAGGGCTCCTTCTTGTCTACAGGCGTCAATTCGGGAGTAGCTCTCCCTATTTTCTCTAAATTTAAAGCTGCATTCAAATCTCTATCCCCGATCCACCCGCATTTTGAGCATTCAAAAATACGTTCACTCAAGGATAAAGATTCTTTTTTCTCACCGCAACAATGGCAAGTCTTAGAACTTGGAAACCAACGGTCAACTATAATCAGTTTTGAATCATAAAGTTGACATTTGTATTCCAGTTGTCGTTTGAATTCATAAAAACTTCCATCGCTAATCGCCTTTGCTAATTTATGGTTTGATAACATCCCACTGACATTTAAGTCTTCAATCACTACGAAGCTGTGGTTTTTAGCTAAGTAGGTTGTTAACTTATGTAAGTAGTCAGTACGAATGTTCGCGATTTGGTTGTGCAGTCGAGCTATTTTTATGTTGGAATCAGCCCAGTTTTTTGACTTGAGTTGCTTGTGACGATTACGCCATTGTAATAAGCTTAGCTTCTTTTGTAATTGACGTGTTTTTTTTGCCCCACAAAAGATTTCTCCTGTCGAAAGAACTGCCAGGTTGAGAATCCCTAAATCCACTCCCACAACATCAAAACGCTTGGGAGTTGGTTTGATATCAGTCTCTATTTTGAAGGAAATAAACCACGAGGCTGCTTTTCGACTCAGAGTAACTGTTTTGGGTTTTACCCCTGATGGTAGAGATTCATAAGTTTTTAAAACTCCGATGACTGGTACTTGTATTTGAGTCTCACCAATAATTTTAATTGTTCCATCTAGAGTGAAGGAATCATCACGTCCTTTCTTTTTAAATCTGGGAGCACCTGCTTTTTTACTAAAACATTTTTCCCAACCCTGCCTTAAATTTCTTAAGGCGAATTGAGGTGCACATTTAGAAACTTCATAGTACCAGGAATATTCTGATTTGACGAGCGCCACTAACCATTTGTGTAAATCAATGGAAGTGGGAAACTTTATTTTCTGTTGTGGATTGAGTTTGTTGTGATTGAGAATTGCTTTGGTCAGTCCTAATCCCCAATTCCAAGCATGACGTGCTACTCCCGCATGTTTGCCAAGGATTTGTTGTTGATGAGAGTTGATTTTTATTTCTGTCTTAAATCCGAGTAGCAATGTTGCCAGACTCCGCAACAACTATACAATACAAAACTAACATACATTTATTGTAATTCTTCTCAAGTATCCAGAGCCAAATATTAGTATTTTGTTACTGAAGGTTTAATGATGAGAAGATTTGAGTAGAATTAGATAGATTTTTCTTAACTGCTGCCAGCCCTTCGGGACACGCTGCGCGTTGGCGGAGCCTTCGCTTTGCGCTTACGCTATCATCAACAATCCTTAACTGAACCGTATTGCTTTTCGGACACCGTAAAAAACTAAATTTCAATGGTTTCAGCCCTACCTAATTTCCTTAACCGAGCAGTATTCTAACCCATCCTGCCCTTTGCGATTGATGCGTGAGCCGTGGCTCACACATCCTACAAAAAATTCTGTCCGCCTACTGAGCTTGTACTGGCACAACTTCTGGGTCATCATCAAGTGACAGGAGAAATTCAATCAAATCAGTTTGGTCTTGAGTGGAAAAACCAGCCTGTTTATCCACCCAGTAATTGTGCCCACTACCGTCTGCATTGGACTTTTGCAAGTCAGAATGAGCGCGGTTAGCTAAAACGACTTGTCTACGCAAGTTGCGGTCTACAAGTACCCGCAAACTGGTACTCGGATCTGGTAAAATGCCATTTAACAACGTGCCTGGTATTCCCAGCTCGTCAGGATTAACAATCTCATAACCATCTTTCTCCACTTTCAGGGCTTCCGGTCCTGCTGCAGCACCGCCATCATGTAGATACGGTGCGGTGACGTGAAGTCCAATCAAGCTAGGAACTTTGTAACCGCCTGCGTTGCCAATGGCAAAAGCAAGTTTAAAGTCTTCTTCTGATGTGATGTCTGTGGGAACTTCCAGTACAGGCGGGTTTGCTGGCAGAGGAACTGACACGTTACTGGGATATGTTTGCGGTGCCACGAAGTTGCGGGCGACGGGTGCTTGTGCCTTTGCCCGTGAAGGCTGAGATTTGATTTCCTGTTCGGCAATGACATGATTGTTAGTGAAATACCGCCCACTATGACATTCAACGCACCCAGCCTGTGTGAAAATCGCTGCGCCGCGCTTCACCGCGTCTGAGTTGGTAGATTGATTTGGCGGCGGTGCGAGCGAGTTTTGAAACGCTGACATTCCATTGAGTTGTGCGGCAACTGGCATTCCCGGTGAACTTGCCATCAACCCATCAAGGATAAATGGTGAACCCTTCGGGTATCCTGGCATGACAATCACCTCGTTGATGATAGGTGTGCCAGGAGTTGGGTCATTTTTCAGGAAAAATTCCGATGGTTTAGCACCTTGTGGCAACCTAAACATTGGATTGGCGGCATTCTGCAGAATAACGCCTAAATACGTATCTTTATCAATGCCTAGCAGCTGCTGGCTAGCATCAGCAGTTGATGTCTGGTCTGAGTTTGTCCCATGAACGTTGCTGTTGAGTGAAGTCAGTCCGTGGAACCAGCCAATCGCAGAATTTCCACTCCAGCCGTAGGGGTATGCACCGAAAGTATAGGAAGATGGATTTTGAGAGGGATTGTTGTCATTATCGGGGGTTGAGTCAAAGTTGCCAGGTGCCCAGGTGAGCAATTGGGCATCGACAGCATCTTCTAAAGCTTTTGCATCTGGTAGACGTGCTTTATTGTTGTCGGCTTTAATGTAAGTATGTTCACCACGGCGAATTGTCAAAGGATTAACACCGGTTTGCCGGAACCATGCTGCTGAGTTACTGGCTAATGCGACAATTAAGCCTGTATCAAGGTCGTTGTTGGGTGCGCCTTCGAGGATGCGTCCGGTATCTTTATCAACAGTCGCATGGCATGCCGCGCAGGTGATACCAATGCGAATTTTGCCGTCGTTGATGTGGGTGATAATTCCCAATGGAACGAGGGAATTAGCGGGAACGTCGAGCCCGGTGTTGAGGATATCGCCTTCTTTGAAAGTGCGTACGCCTTTGGCGTTGCCGGAGGCATCGCCCACCTTCATATCCCGATCCATCGTCACTTGCAGATTTGTTGTAGGCTTACCGCCAAGGGCTAATATTGCTTTCGTCAAGTTGCCGATATTCATTGGACCATCTAAGGCACCAGTGACATCAGTCAAGAAAACCTCATTCCCAAAGGTTTCTGTATAAAAAGCTTTGCGCCCGAAATTTATCAAATCCTCAGTGATCGCAACAGCTCCATTATCTGCTGAGAGTTGCTGTTTACCTTCTTCTGTTTTTAGCAAACTTGCTGCTTCATCTTTAGTGATAACCTTACCCAGCACATCATAGGAGCCAATCTCTTGGGCTGTAGGCTGCGTCAGGGGAGTATACGTGTTATTAATACTTGGCGTTCCTGGCAATGCAATGTCAATTTGGTATGCCCAAAACCCAATAAAGAGAATCAAGGCAAGCAGTATAATAACCCCGCGTAACCGCGTGAAAGTTTGAATTAATCTAACTTTCGGCGCTTTCGAGTTATTAGCTTCGTTTTCGGTTTGCTCTGGGGAAGACAACATGATACCTATAGCAGTCCTATTTGAGTTGTAAATTGCCTCATGAGGGCGCTTAACAGGGAACGGGGAACAGGAATTTTTATAAATGATTTAGGATTGCTATATGTTGAAAATGCGGGAGATGCAGGGACTTTAAAATCCTCGACCACAGATAGAATCAACAACTGCGGCTGGCTGACTACTATTGCGTTCTCGACAGAGTAAAATTTGAGCCAAACGTTGCTGGTAATAGTATTGATGAGCAATCCAGCCGATAGGCGTACCAGCAATAGTACCAATAATCAGACCAGTAATCAGACTATAAACAAGATGCTTTCTTTTGATATTATTTCCTCTAACAGCAGTGTCTTGTCCTAACATAAAACTCTTCTTAGATATTAATTTTCAAATAGTTAAACGGATATAGGTAGGGCACAGCCCCACCTACAGTTCTTTGATTTCTTTGAGCAGACCCTACTCTACAGGAAGCCTCTCTGGTGGGAATCAACCAGAAGCTTCAGAGCAAGCGTCTAGAGAACTTAGAATTTTTTAAACCACCTGTGTCAGAAAAGACACCAATTCATCAGTGTTCAGAGCTTGGATTGAGTTCAACACAATTGTGACTTGCTCACTAGGTGTCAACTCACTTAAAGCACCAATGATATTGCTTCCCAATCTTTGTGCTAACAGATACCAGAAAGCTATCCTAGCTTCAGCGCTCAATGAGCTATACTCATGAGCGGGAATTGTAGTTCCGCCGCCAGTAACAAGTTCACCAAGTGCCTTGCTTGGGTTTGGATTGAGGACCGTTGCATCTTGGTCATTTTTTTCTGCTCCTAGGAAGTCACGCAGAGCAGATAGCTGATTTTCTTGGGACAGTTGCTGAACTCGTGTTACCAAATTTGCAGCATCTTGTGTTGGCAAATTATTTGCAGCATCAGCGGGAACTGATTGAGCAATGTTGCGGTAGATTAACCCCAGCACTAGTAGCTGATCGTCGATAATCAAACCCTTAATTCCTCTTACAGCTTCTTGTACTGCATTGACATTTGTAGAAGTCATGAAACCTCCTAATTGGTAATAAATTTTTAGTGGCTTGGAGAAGGTTAGCAACATAAATTGATTTGCTAACATTCTTTCTGCGTATCATTCACGACAATCTAGGATAAATTAGTAACAAATCTATTCCTAGAATGGCAACATTGCTTTATGTTGTGAAAATCTTTCTGCTAAAGCAACAAAGTAGAAATATTGACTGCTCTTGCTCATGCCTCTTCCAAGATTAAAGATTTAAGTCATAACCAAATCACTGTTAAAAGATAGAAAATTTATTTGAAAACAATATTTTTATACCTGTCTAAAGAGAGATAAAAGAGGTACGAGAAAATTAGAAAATTGAAAATTACCAAGTCAAAGGCGTGACGGCTATTATTAGGGTGCAACGACTTTAGTGAGCAACATAGATAAACACAGAGTGAATACAATGCTTGGTTGACTCTGTGCTTATCTATGATTTTTTATTTGCTATTTGCCGAAGAGGCTGCTACTTTAAATTCTGGAAATTTTAAACTTCGGCACCTGGTTTTGGTTTAGCACCGAATGGCGCGACGTAATCGCGGAAAAGAGTAATTTGCTGTTCAAATTCAATTTGCTTAATTCTGTTGAGCAGTTCTTGAGATTGGGAGGAAAGCTTATAGTCAGCAGGCATAGGAACGATAGTAGCGTTTTCCATGCCTTGAGCTAGGCGATACCAAAACAGTAGCTCGGTAGTATCGCCTATTGAGCCATACATCCGAGTATATTGATTATCTACCTTGTTAATCAAATCGCGCTGGAACTGCAACTGTTCTTCATGGGATAATTCCTTAATTTGATTGAACAAACCGTCAGCAATATCTGAAGAAACAGTGCTAGCTCCGGGCGCAGCGGGGGTAATAGAACCGCCCATTTCTTTGTAAATGAACCAAAACAAAGCTAGCTGTTCATCTACATCTAAGCCTTGCCAAGCTTGGACAATTTCGCGAATAGTTGGGTCGTTCGTTTGAGTAAATGTCATAAAAAACCCCGATTGCAATTAATAACCAACAGTAGCAAGATTATCAAACGTGCATTTGGTGTTTAACCCCACTGAAGACAGATGTATTTAAATCAAAGAGAAGAAGAATTAGAAAACGAAGAACTCAGAAATCAGGACTTAGAACTCATAAGAGTTCTTTATTTTTGTTGTCATGACTCATGAGAAAGAACTCAAAATCCAAAACCTAAAACTCAAAAGGGCTTGTTGATTCTGAGTTCTTGACTAGATTTTCAGGAGGTTGAAACGTGGAGAGACGTTTAGAAGGAAAAGTAGCAATTGTTACAGGTGCGGGGGCTGGCATTGGGGAGGCGATCGCCGAAAGCGGCTCATGAAGGAGCATCGCCCACAAATTCGCCAAAGAAGGAGCATCAGTCGTTGTTAGTGACAACTCTCCCGAAGACAGCAAGCAATGTAGCGGGAGCATCTCAAGTTCACAAATGAGACTTGCTGCTTCACAGGACTTGCATCCAAGTATCCTCCACAGCCAGGAATCGGTAGTCCAACCGACCCATGTTTTAACACTCGAGTCGCTCCACTTGGGGAGCCAGTGCGTTGGCGGGGTTCCCCCGCTTGAAGCACCTGGCGTGAAACCCCAAGACCGCGCTACGAAGGTAAGCCTTGCCAAAAGCCTCAAAACTACGTTTCTGATGGGCTGATTGGTTTAGACTTGAACATTTCCAACATTGCCTTTGTTGGTGATAACCATGCTGAGTTGCTACCGTTCGCAGAGAAAGTCCCTACTTTCCAGCGTGAAATGACTGCACTGCAAAGAAAAATGCAACGCTCTCAACGTGCCAATAACCCAGACAACTTTGAACCAAACTTCAAGGCAAGGAAGGGACGCAAGACCGTTGTAAAAAAAGGTAAGGTCAAGAAGAACAGCCGTCAGTGGAACAAATCTAAGAATTACCACAAAGCTGCTGCAAAGAAGCGTGAGTTGGAGCGTCGCAAAGCTGCATATGCCAAGACTCAGAATCGTCGCGTTGTTAACGAGATTTTGAGACATGGCAAGCATATAAAAACTGAGAATGTCTCAGTAAAAGGATGGCAGAAACGTTATGGCAAAGCCATATCTGCTAAATCTCCTGGTTTTGTACAATCCGAACTTATCCGCAAAGCTGAGAACGTTGGCGGGTCAGTTATCAAGTTTTCTACTCAAACAACGGCGCTGAGTCAGACTCATATGGATGGGACACGCATCAAAAAGTCCTTGTCTCAACGAGTCCATCGGGATGTAACGGGGATTCCGGAACATCATCGCGACTTGTTCAGTGCATTTTTGAGTAGATACATAAATCAGTTGGGAGTTGGTGTTGCAGGATACCCTTAATGCGTATCCGGGGCTGGAACCAGTCCTGTTGGAGGCATATCAACGTTATTTAACCCGCGAACAAGTAGGCAAGTCTGAAAGTAGGCAGTCTGATTCTCCCGACTAGCGGGTTTCCAACGAGTTACTAACCTAAGCGCCAGATAGCCAATATGGGCAAAAAGCTAGACGGGGATGTGGCGTGATTCTCCGTGTATGCGCGACCGGAGAGGGTTCAACATTCTGGTTACGCTCTCAACCCAAGGGCGAATTACGCCTTGACCACTCGCGTGAAGGACTGGAAAATAAGGAGACAAAGAGTCTGATGTAGGAAGGAAGAACAAAGAATGAACACAGAAGAATTTCTTCATTCTTCCTTGTTGTTTCTTTGTTGCTTAGTCCCTTCTGTCTTGATAATCTGGCGAGGACATTGGGTCTAATTCCCACCGGTTGTCGTCGCGCTGCTCAAGTATTTCCGTTGTGCGTAGAAAGGCTCTGTCCTCCATTTCTATGCCAACAGCAGCACCAATTTCATCAACAATATCTTGATCGGGAGTCGGAGCGGTACCACCAACAGCCTCATCACCTACCATTGATTCGAGTTCCCAAGCTGCATCAATATCCCCCCCAGTGAGTTCTGGGCTACCACCAATTTCATCCTTCTCTACTCTAGCAACTTGTTCCCAAACAGCATCCTCATCTGCAGCAGTTAGCCCTGGGCTGTTTACTGTATATTCTGCCCACTCAGATGGCATAGCTCCTGCACCAGTGATAGGTTCCGGCTGGTCTTTAACACCAGTTCCGTAAGATTCGGTAACTACCTGTGGCAAATCATCCGTTTCAAGCTCATTATCACTATTTTGCTCTGCTAAATCTCTTTTTTCTGCCATAATCCTAGCCCTTGCTGCATCCTCACGATAACGCTTTCTCTTATAAGGATAGTCATCCTAAAGAAGTATGACTTCAGGAATAAAACAATCTCTTCCTTAAGAATGAAGAGATGCTACTCATTGATCCATAGTCTTGTATGTATCAATTCAGGTTATAGCCACTTCACACAAGGTTATGAGTTCATGAAGTAGGAGTTAAGAGATAGTTTCTTGTGCTAACTCCCATATTTTAACTTATAACTATTTTTTTGATTTGTGAAGCAAAGAAAAATAGTAAATACTCAATGTATCACTTTAGAAATAAAAAACATATATCCCCTAAGAACGACGAAAAAGTAGTCAGAAAAGCGTAATAATTAAGCTATACATGAATTCATGGTCGAGTGATAAGGGAGTTAGGATTCATGACTTGTGGTCTTATTGATTTGATAAAACCCCAACTCATGACTCCTAACTATTTTCTAAAATCTCGAATTCATTCCTCGAAAAATAAGTTAACTTTCTATAAAAATTCATTATTGAAACATACTGAATACTTAAGCCTGCTCAATCCAAGTATTTAGTTAGATAATTCGGAGGCAGAAAATGAAATACGGCGAATTTATCAAACACGTTGAAAGTGTAGGTCAATTGAATTCTCGTGAAGAGGCAGAACGTGCAACCCGTGCCACACTAGAAGTCATCAGAGAGCGCATCGTTGGCGACGAAGCAAAAGATTTAGCATCACAGTTACCTAAGGAACTGGGCGAGTATTTGCGTGGGCGAGAGGGACAAAACGGTCAACACTTCGATATGCAAGAATTTATCAGCCGCGTAGCTGAAAAAGAGGGAATAGAACCGACCAATGCCGTAATACATATTAGATCCGTTTTCGCAGTGCTGAGAAACGCTGTGACGCCTGGTGAATTTGAAGATTTTCAGGCAAATTTTACAAACGACTACGCAGAACTGTTCCCAACATCGCCCACGAGTGAAGTCCCTGCGTAAGGAGCGTCATGAGCGTAGTGAGCCGCAGCGCTTACTACTAACCAAAAATTCATCACTAAATAATTGCATAACTGAATAATTGCATAACTGAATATTCAATTAGTAAAAGGAGTAAAGGAAAGTCAATGGTCAGCAATCATACTGGTAAGAAAAAAGTTGCTATCCTCATTGAAAACTTTGTAGAGGATGCAGAGTTTCAAGTCCCTTACAATGCGCTAAAGCAAGCGGGAATGGAAGTGGTTGTCCTCGGTTCCCGTGTGAACGAAACTTATAAAGGTAAACAAGGAAAACTTTCCAAGCAACCCGATGGTACCACAACTGAAGCAATAGCTTCTGAATTTGATGCAGTGGTGATTCCTGGTGGTATGGCTCCTGACTATATGCGGCGCAACCCCAACACAGTCAGGTTTGTGCAAGAAGCAATGCAGCAAGGAAAATGGGTGGCTGCGGTTTGTCACGGACCACAAGTTTTGATTGAAGGCGACTTGCTTAAAGGCAAACAAGCCACAGGCTTCATAGCAATCCGCAAAGACATGATTAATGCGGGTGCCAATTATATAGATGAGCCTTTGGTCGTTGACGGGAATTTGATAACTTCACGTCAACCTGGAGACTTGGCAATTTTCACCACAGCTATATTGAGTCGTCTGGGTTATGGTGGCAAAGATGCAGCTTTACCAGATGAGAAAAATCCAGCCGCCGAATGGTGGAAACTGGCTGATGCTTGGGGTGGTTCTACCAAGGGTGAGATTGTCAAAGCTTTGAATACAGCCCTTGCTGGTGAGCGTTATTCGCAGGAAGCGCTGGATAAGTACGCCGAGAAAGAATCAGATGCAGAAGTGAAATCTGTCTTTCAAGAGATAAATGGCGGTAAACAGCGCCACATCCAAATTTTGGAAGCGCGTCTCGATCAACTGGGTGAGAAACCTTCTTTAGCAGCAAATATCGCTAACCACTATGCGAAGGTCAAAACCGCCCTCACAGGAAGTGACGATATCTATCAGTTGCGTTCAGCCTTGGGCGATGTGCAAACGGGTATCGGTGATATTGGCAACTTGATAGCAGCAACGACCGACCCAGTATCGACTGCAATGTTCACACAAATCCACAAAGAGCTATTGACGTACGAGCAGCGGCTGGTAGACTTGTATCGGGCGCGGATGGGTGCAGGAGTGAAGCCTGCTAAACCAACTACAGGGGCTGCTGTGTCAATGTAAGGTCTTTGTGGGACGAACCACGTAGGCGCAAAGTAAAGAGAGGAAACGATATCAAGAGGGGATCTTTGCGCCTTAATGGTTCGTATTTTAGAGTAAAGGGAGAGAGAAAAACGTGGCATCAACATCGGAAAATAACCAGAATCAAGGTCAGACGGAAGCCAGTGAAACTGAGCGTTGGGCTTCATTAATTGGCGGTGGTGCAATGGTGTTAATGGGGTTAAGTCAACGCTCCCTCAGGGGGGTGTTGACGGCTGTCGCGGGTGGCGGTCTGATTTATCAGGGTGCTACAAAACAAAGCACGATTAAGCAAGCACAGCAAGCAATCACTGGCAGCGTGAGTCAAGCGATCAAAGTTGAAAAGACGGTAACGATTGATAAGCCAGCTTCGGAGCTTTACCACTTTTGGCACAACTTTGAGAATTTGCCCAATTTTATGAAGCATCTCAAGTCTGTGAAAGTGTACGACGCAAAGCGTTCCCATTGGATTGCGAGCGCACCTCTGGGCGGAAGTGTGGAATGGGATGCAGATATTATTGAAGACCGGGAAAATGAATTTATTTCTTGGGCTTCAGTGGAAGGTGCAGATATTGACAACTCTGGTTTCGTTCGCTTTAAAAAAGCGCCCGGTGACCGTGGGACTGAGGTCAAGGTGGTTATCGAATATAATCCACCTGGTGGAGCGTTGACAGCTACTTTCGCTAAACTCTTCGGCGAAGAACCAGAACAGCAAATTGGTGATGAATTGCGCCGATTCAAGATGTTGATGGAAGCAGGCGAAATTGCCACAAATGAAGGTCAACCCAGAGGTGGGCAATAAGGAGATGAGGGAGATGAGGGAGATGAGGGAGCAATATGCTTCTGATGCCCCTCGTCCTTGTGATGTTCCCCACTTCTTCCAGGGCTTATAGAGGAGAACGCTTAAATGAAGGCAGTATGTTGGCACGGCGCTAATGATGTGCGGGTGGAGACGGTACCAGATCCAAAAATTCTTAACCCGCGTGATGCTATTTTGAAAATAACGTCAGCAACTATCTGTGGTTCTGACTTGCACATCTATGATGGCTACATCCCGACTATGAAATCTGGTGACATTATTGGTCACGAGTTTATGGGGGAAGTGGTTGATATTGGTAGTGAAGTTAAGAAATTGCGAAAGGGCGATCGCGTTGTCGTCTCTTCAATTATCGGCTGCGGTCAATGCCATTACTGCCAGCATCAGAAGTGGTCGCTGTGCGATAATTCCAACCCCAACGGATGGATACAGGATAAGTTATTCGGGTTTGGTACGTCGGGGATTTTTGGCTACTCCCATGCTTTTGGAGGCTATGCAGGAGCCTTCGCGGACTACATACGCGTACCGTTTGCTGATTACGGTGCTGTGAAAGTTCCGCAAGGCATTCCTGATGAAAAAGTGCTGCCCATCTCCGACGCCTTCCCCACCGGCTATATGGGCGCGGAAATGTGCGATATCCAACCGGGAGATATCGTCGCGGTTTGGGGTTGCGGTCCTGTGGGACTGTTCGCCATGAAAAGCGCCTATATGCTGGGTGCAGAACGCGTCATTGCGATCGACCGATTCCCCGAACGCCTCCAAATGGCTAGAGACTTCGCCAATGCGGAAACTATTAACTATGAGGAAATCGATGCAGGCGAAGCCCTCAAAGAAATGACGGGTGGACGTGGTCCTGACTCTTGTATTGATGCCGTCGGACTTGAAGCACACGGTATGGGTCTAGAAGGATTCTATGATGAAGCCAAGACAGCGGTGAGGCTAGAAACTGACCGCCCCCATGTGTTGCGGCAAATGATTCTAGCTTGTCGCAAAGGTGGTACTCTTTCAATCATGGGTGTTTACTCTGGCTTTGTGGACAAAATGCCACTGGGTGCAGCCATGAACAAAGCTTTGACCTTCAAAATGGGGCAAATGTTCGGTCAAAAGTATATGCCCATCTTGTTGGATCATGTTTTGAATGACAAAGTTGACCCATCCCGCGTTTTCACCCATCACTTACCCCTTGAAGAAACAAAGCAGGGCTTTGAGATTTTCAAGCACAAGAAAGACAACTGTGTAAAAGTTCTGCTTAAACCATAAGGCTTTGGTAACGAGTTCGTAGTAAGCTCTGCCATCGCTTACTACAAACAAATTACCACATTTCAAACTGAATATATCGGAGGAATTGTATGAATCGCTTGCGTCAGATTTTGACTGTTTTTCTAGTAGGATTAACATTTTTCGTAATGCAGGCTTTTGGCTACGGTAACGCACTGATAGCACAAGCTGAAGAAACCGTAGAATCCCCAGTGGGTATTTATTACAAGGGGACCCCTTCTGATACAGGCTCTAATACAAGCTCTAATAAAAGCTCTGATACAAGCAAGATCCAAAACGACAACAAGCTGGTTGAAAAAGCCAGAAAGAACCTGAAAGAAACTGCTGATAATGTCAGAGAAAAAGCTAACAATTTTGGTGAATCTGTTTCTGGCAGTAGTGATGGAAATGTAAAATCCCCAGTAGGTATTTATTACAAGGGGACACCTTCTGATACAAGCTCTGATACAAGCAATATCCAAGACGACAACAACCTGATTGAAAAAGCCACAAAAAAGGTGAAAGAAACTGCGGATAATCTCCGTGCATCGGTCGATCTAGATGAAAACGTCACAACACCAGAGGCGAATTATTACAAAGCACAACCGCAAACAACCACGACCAGTAAGGGCAACAACCCGATTAAACAAGCCACAGAAAGCCTCAAAGAAACCGCTGACAATGTCCGCGAAAAACTCAATCTAGATGAAGAACTTCCTCGCAGCACCAAAGAATTTCTGAATTCAACTGAAAAAAGAGTTGAAAAAACAGTTGCGCCAGTAACTGGAACAAAAGAAGGGTACTATCAAGAACCCCCTCAAGTTAGATAAGTAGAAAGAGAGTAGGGGAAGTGGAGAAAGTGGGGGGAGTATCTTCTTCCCTATCTTCCCTTACTTCCTTATCCCCATACTCCACTAAATTAAGGACTATTGAATATGAAAGCAGTTTGCTGGCATGGTGCCAAAGATGTGCGAGTCGAGACGGTGCCAGATCCAAAAATTATTAACCCCCGAGATGCTATAGTCAAAATCACCTCGACGGCAATTTGCGGTTCTGATTTACATCTTTACGACGGTTTCATCCCCACGATGGAAAAAGGCGATATCCTTGGTCATGAATTCATGGGGGAAGTCGTTGAGATTGGCAGCGCAGTTAAGAATATCAAAATAGGCGATCGCGTTGTCGTTCCCTTCACAATATCCTGCGGTAACTGCTATTTTTGCCAACGCGATTACTGGTCGCTCTGTGACAACTCTAACCCGAACGGCTGGATGGCAGAAACGTTGATGGGTTATTCACCATCTGGTCTATTTGGTTACTCCCATATGATGGGCGGTTACGCTGGAGGTCAAGCAGAGTATGCCAGAGTTCCCTTTGCCGATGTAGGCTTGTTCAAAATTCCTGATGGATTAACGGATGAGCAAGTATTATTTTTAACAGATGTTTTTCCAACTGGCTACATGGCAGCAGAGAACTGCAACATCAAACCTGGTGATATCGTTGCTATCTGGGGTTGTGGACCAGTTGGACAATTCGCTATCAAGAGTGCTTATTTACTGGGTGCAGAGCGTGTCATTGCCATTGACCGCGTCCCTGAACGTCTACAGATGGCGAAAGAATACGGCAACGCAGAAGTCCTCAACTACGAAGAAGTGGATGTTGGCGAAGCCCTCAAAGAAATGACTGGTGGTCGTGGTCCTGATGCTGTGATGGATGCAGTGGGAATGGAAGCACACGGCACTGACTTTATGGCGTTATACGACAAAGCAAAGCAAGCAGTGCGTCTAGAAACAGACAGACCTACAGCCTTGCGCCAAGTCATTCTCTCTTGCAGTAAAGGTGGTCATGTATCAATTCCGGGTGTTTACGGAGGCTTTTTAGACAAAGTACCGATGGGTGCTGCCATGAATAAAGGCTTGACGTTCAAGACAGGACAAACCCACGTCCACAAGTACTTACGTCCTTTACTTGAGTACATACAGAACGGCAAAATCGACCCAACATTTATCATCACCCACCGCTTACCTTTAGAACAAGCGCCCCACGGCTACGAAATTTTCAAGCATAAGAAAGACAACTGCATCAAAGTTGTACTGAAACCCTAACATCCTTTGGGAACTGGCGACAGGGGACTGGAAACTGGCGACAGGGGACTGGGTACTAGACAATTCCTAATCCCCAATCCCCAATCCCCAATCCCTAATCCCATTCACTCCGCGCTCCTGTGGGTTTAAATCTTAAATAACATATGTTTGACTCCCTCAAAAAAGAACTATCTCGCCGCGCTCTTTTACATAAAGCAGGTTATGGGTTCATGGGGCTCAGTGTTGCTGGGGCAGTCGGACACATTATCAAACCTGTACGTACTTTCGCTCAAGCAGCACCATCTAAAGAACCGTCTTTGCCTCCAGAAAAAAAGCTAGGATGGGCGGTTGTTGGTTTAGGTAAGTTTGCCACCGAACAGATCATGCCCTCGTTCGCTGAGTGCAAAAGCTCAAAGTTGGTAGCTTTGGTGAGTGGCGATCGCCCTAAAGCCGAAAAGTACGCACAGCAATACGGCATCAACCCAAAAAATATCTATAACTACCAAAACTACGACTCTATCCGTAATAACCCTGAAGTAGACGTTATTTATATCATCTTACCAAACGGAATGCATGCTGAATACAGCATTCGTGGGGCGCAAGCAGGCAAACACATCATGTGTGAAAAGCCGATGGCGATTACACCAGAAGAATGCCAAGCAATGATTGACGCGGCAAAGAAAGCAAACCGTAAGTTGATGATTGCCTACCGCGCCCAATACGAACCGTACAACCTCGCCACCATTCAACTTGCTCAAAGTGGCAAACTTGGCAAGCTCAAGTCGATCACCTCAGATCACGGACGCACACTGAACCCCAAAGACCCCGCCGACATATGGCGAATGCAAAAAAAACTAGCTGGTGGCGGTTCCCTCTACGACATTGGTATCTACAGCTTGCAAGCAGCACGGTACGTTACTGGCGAGGAACCTGTAGCAATTAGCGCCATGATGTACAGCACCCCAGGCGATCCCCGCTTCCGTGAGGTCGAGGAAAATGTCAACTTCGTGCTACAGTTTCCCAGCGGCGTCCTTGCCAACTGTACCTCAAGCTACGGCTACTCCAATACCAAACGCATTCAAGTTTTCGGGTCTGATGCTGTCTTGGAATTAGATCCAGCCACCGACTACTACAAACATCGCCTAGTGATTAAGGACAAGAACGGTAACCAAGAGCAAAAAATTGAGGAAAAGAACCAGTTTGCCCTAGAGATAGACCACCTTTCCGAGTCTATTATGCAAAATAAACAGCCCAAAACTCCTGGTGAAGAAGGCTTGCAAGACGTTAAACTTATGCAGCTCATTTACGAAGCAGCCCGTACAGGCAAAACCATCAAAGTTTAGCACTTCCCTACTCTTCTCTTCTTTCTCTGCGTTCTCTGCGCCTTGGCGGTTCTTTTTTTCATAAAACCTAATTGAGGAAACAAATATGGCTGACACAAGTGTTAAAAAAGTAGACTCCGCTTATTCCCCTAAAGGTCAACAAGGTCAAAAATATCTTGCATCCGGCAAAACTGTTTCAATGCGTCTTTGGGAGAACGAACAACCAGGCGAACCCAAAGAACCAGCAACGCGGGAATATGAAACCGTTGGTTATGTCATTAGTGGTCGTGCTGAGTTGCACATCGAAGGTCAAGTCATTTTACTAGAAACTGGCAATTCCTGGGTCGTGCCAAAAGGAGCATCCCACACTTACAAAATCCTAGAACCATTCACCGCCGTTGAGGCAACCAGTCCACCTGCTCAAGTTCACGGGCGAGATGAGGATTAATTTATACAGCTTTACTTTTTACCAGAATCACTCATAGTAACATCTTACCAGAGGCTGAACCTCTGGTTTTTTCTTTATTTTATAAGGATAGTAGTCCCTCGAATAGCATTTTTAGTCTTCTGCCTAAGAACTAAGTTCCCTCAGTCAATTTACTTATTTTTTCAGTATTTTTTATTTAACTATAGAGTGAGGTACAACAAGCATTAAATAGGTTTCCTAGAAAGCATAGGCGACACAAATATCAATTGAGCCTGAATTTGTGCCGCCCTGTATGCAAATGAGGTCACAATAATGTTTTACCACACTAAGAAGCTTCAGTACTTCAGACCACCAGAAAAACCCGATCCAATTTACGCCAAGAAAATTCAAGAACTCATCGGTGGCACCTTTGGTGAAATGACCGTGATGATGCAGTACCTGTTCCAAGGCTGGAATTGTCGCGGACCTGCAAAGTACCGCGATATGCTTTTGGACATTGGTACCGAAGAAATCGGTCACGTCGAAATGCTTGCCACGATGATTGCTCACCTATTAAATAAAGCACCCATCAAACTACAAGAACAAGGTGCACAAGATCCAGTGGTGGGCGCGGTTATGGGCGGTACCAATCCACAGGATGTGATTGTAGATGTTATGGCGGCAGCTATGAACCCCCAGCACCTTATCGTCTCCGGTTTGGGTGCCCAAGCAGCTGACAGCGTAGGCTATCCCTGGAACGGTCGCTTCATCGTCGCCAGTGGTAACCTGATGGCAGACTTCCGGTCAAATCTCCACGCGGAATCTCAAGGACGCTTGCAAGCAGTGCGGATGTACGAGATGAGCAACGACGCAGGAGTGAAAGATACCCTGAGTTTCATGATTGCCCGCGACACCATGCATCAAAACCAGTGGCTAGCAGCCCTTGAGGAGTTAAAAGCAGATGGACTGGAAGACACTCCAGTTCCCAGTTCCTTCCCGTTGGAATTGGAGAAGCGCGAGTTTGCTTATCAGTTCTGGAATCACTCAGAAGGCACCGAAAGTGCTCAAGGTCGCTGGGCACAAGGACCTTCCCCAGACGGCAAAGGGCAATTCGAGTATGTTGAAAATCCTAGACCGCTAGGACCAGAACCCCTACCACCCGTACCCGATCCAAGACTGCACGGGACACCTACAGACAGACAAGCGGAAGGTGGAGCAGACCCTTTAATTAAGCGCACAACCATTGGCGGCGAAGGAAGTACCAAATAAATTATCCATTATGTAGGGGGGCTGACGGCGTACGACAATTGAGATTTTACATACAGGACTTGCCGCAGCGCCGTAACCCACGATGCGTCACTACAAATTGGAGATTTTTTTAATTGCAAGTCCCTAATCTTGACGCTTCCCGCCATGATAATTTTGGTTGTCACTGGGAAAAATAGATAGTAACCAACTAACTGGCACGTACACCTCATACGTGCCAGATTTTTTATGCTGCATTTATAAATGTTAAAATCTTGATATTACATGTCTGGTAATTACCGATAACTACACCTGTAGCGCTGCTAATGATGGGTGTTGGTATTGCTAGTGCTATGACTTGGAGCTTATTATTCAAATGGTCGAGTGTTGTTTACCAAGTGCTTCCGGGAATGGGTGCCGGTATCCTTGTCTATTTGGTTGCTCAGCTTTTTACCCCCAATTCATTATCTTTGTTCCGCAGGCAGAAGTAAAAAAGAGTTTAGTGATTGCCTACACCCAACGAAAATCATGCTAACCTTCACCCAACGTAAACCGCCCAATGCTGAGACACAAGTGACCTTAACCCTGGCTTTAACAGCAGAAGAACGTACCCGCAGTCGTCATCGTTTTGAGAAAGATGGACAAGTTGTATTTTTGTGTTTACCCAGAGGAACGGTGTTACGAGATGGGGATATTCTCCAAGATGAAACAAGTGGTAGTTTAGTAAGAATTATTGCAATACCAGAACCAGTTTTTACTGTGACTGCCAAAACACAGCTAGATTTACTACGGGCAGCGTACCATTTGGGAAATCGCCATGTCCCAGTAGAGATGACAGCAACCTATTTACGGTTATCTCCTGATCCAGTTTTACGCACCATGCTAGAAAAACTTGGGCTGGAAGTCAAGGAGGAATTTTCACCGTTTCACCCAGTACCAGGTGCTTATGGACATCATCACACTCACTGATGGCAATCTTTTGTGTCTTTTGCAACTAGCTAGCCCAGCTTTACCAGTGGGAGCTTATAGCTATTCTGAAGGATTAGAAACGCTGGTTGAAAATGGCGCGATCGCTAATCAAGCAGCCTTACAGCATTGGTTAGAGGCAGAACTGCGTTACGGGGCAATACGGTTAGAGGCGGCGGTGATGGTACGAGCTTATCAGTCTGTCAAGATGGGTGATTTGAAGGCGCTATCCTACTGGAATATGTGGTTATCTGCTGCTCGGGAAACAGAAGAATTACGCGCCTCTAGCTGGCAAATGGGGCGATCGCTCATCCAGTTGCTTGGGAAACTAGAAACACAAATTATGCCGATTGTCAATGCTGTTGGTAATCCTTGCAATTATGCGATCGCTTTTGGCATTGGGGCTGCTCATTGGGATATCAATATCAAAGCGGCATTATTGGGATATCTGCATACTTGGGCAAGTCATATGATCACTGCGGTCGTAAAGCTGATTCCTTTGGGACAAACAGTAGGACAGCAGTTAATGCGATCGTTACAAGGATTGCTTTGTGATGTAGTCGTGGAGATTATGAATTTGGAAGATGATGAACTCGGTTGTTGTAGCTGGGGTTTGTCTTTGGCAAGTATGATGCATGAAACGCAGTATACAAGGTTGTTTAGGAGTTAGGGCAAAATGAAGAGGCAGGGAAGCCTGTCGGAAATTAAAGGTTGAGCCTTTGAGAGGATGTCTGAGAAGTTTTAGGTGAGCTTCCTTACTTTTCAGACATCCTCTAATGTTCAAAGAACAACTCTTTCTTTTCCACATCCCGTGAAAAGTCAGGATTTAATCCGAAATTTCTGTTTAGCGATCGCCTCTGGTGGGGCAAAGCATCCTCACTCGTTTTTGTCCGACTTCAGAAAATCGCGTTGCTCCCATGAAATGTTATAAAAATTTTTACTATCTGCTTAACTGTCTTAAATGTCTTAACTGTCCATATCATTATTCACTTAACTGTCTTAACTGTCTTAAATGTCTTAACTGTCCATATCATTATTCACTTAACTGTCTTAACTGTCTTAAATGTCTTAACTGTCCATATCATTATTCACTTAACTGTCTTAACTGTCTTAACTGTCTTAACTGTCTTAACGGACAAAAAGACAAAAAAGATGTGTTCGTGGATATTACAAAATCGCGTTGCTCCGAATTTTATTGTTTATGATATTGTCTTACTTGTGTACAAAAAACTAATTTTTTCATGGAGGCAATATAATTGATGTACACTCTTGAGCATCGCGAGCTTCAAGAAGGCGAATTTTGGCGTGAAATCCCTGTTTTCGCTAAGGTTTCTCAAAACGAATTTCTCGACTACAAATGGCAGATAAAAAATTCTATTTCCGACTTCATAAAGCTCGCCGAGACAATCAAGGGCGTCGTTAGCGACGATTTTATTGTAGCTATGAGCAAGGGATTTCATTTGGCACCAATGAATGTTCGTGTCACTCCCTATTTGCTGAGTTTGATTGACTGGAATGACCCCTGGAATGACCCAATTCGCAAACAGTTTATACCTGTAAGCACCCAGCTTCATGAAGACCACCCGATGCTGACACTTGACTCCCTTCATGAGCAGAAAGATGCTCCAGTATCAGGTCTGACACACCGCTACATTGACAAAGCACTTTTTTTGACAGTAAATGCATGCCCAGTTTACTGTCGTTTCTGCACGCGCAGCTATGCTATTGGCGCGGACACTGAAACTGTTAAGAAAGTTGATCTGTCCCTCAATTCCAAACATTGGGAAAACGCATTTCAATACATTGAGTCCCGTCCAGAGCTTGAGGATATAGTCATTAGCGGTGGTGACACATATAATCTATCTGCTGAAGCTCTTAAAAAAGTCGGTTTTCGGTTACTTCAGATGCCCAATATTCGACGCATTCGCTTTGCAACCAAAGGGCTTGCCGTCATGCCAATGAAAATTCTCAGCGATGAGAAGTGGGTAGACGCACTCACGGAAGTATTCCTTTTAGGACGTAAATTACACAAACAAGTAGCTATCCATACGCACTTCAATAACGCTAAAGAAATCACGATGATATGCAAACGCGCTATGGATAAATTGTTTGAGCGTGGTATAAGCGTACGTAACCAGTCGGTACTTCTGCGTGGCATCAATGACACATCTGAAAAAATGCAGCTTCTCGTTAAACGATTGAGTTATATTAACGTCCAACCTTATTATGTCTTCCAACATGACATGGTCAAAGGTGTCGAAGATCTTCGCACTAGTGTTCAAACTGCTATCGAAATTGAAAAGAATGTGCGTGGTGTGACTGCGGGCTTCAACACCCCAACATTTGTCTTAGATGCCCCTGGCGGTGGTGGCAAGCGTTGCATTCATTCCTACGAATACTACAACCGTGAGACGGGTGTAAGTGTCTATACAGCACCATCCGTCAAGCCAGGTCAGTACTTCATGTATTTCGACCCCTTCCACAGTCTGTCAGAAGAAATTCGTCAGGCATGGAGAGACCAAAAGAAACGACAACAAATGTGCTTGGATGCAATATACCATAGCGGTGTGGGAGTGTACTCGCGCTTAGCCTGAGAAGTAGGGGATTTCTATAGGTTGATTCGTCATGCCTACCCGCTTTGGGTGGGCTCGTAGGGCTGGTCATTTTTTGGGGAGTATGTTAGTGATTGCTTGAGGACATCAGGTGTATTATTACAAGTAGTCTATGATAAAATTTATTCCAGAAAGTCACAGACACTCTCTGGGTGTTGTGTTGATCGTTGTTACAGCTTTAATATTGGGAACTATTCCTGCAGCAATCAAGGAGGCGATCGCTAGTCTTTCGCCAGCTACGCAATTTGCAATTCGCTTCACAATTGGGGCAATAATTCTTACCCCGTTTGTTCGTAACCTGAGTCTAAAGTTAGTACGTGACGGGCTAATTCTCGGAGTATTACTTTTTGCAATCTTTGCTACTGCAACGATTGGATTGGAAACTATCTGTGCAAACCAAGCTTCATTTATCTTTGGTCTCAACATGGTCTTTGTCACCTTGTTTGAGCTACTGTTTCGCAAGCGCCTATCCGTTAGGGCGGTACTATCAGTGATACTTGCTTTTACCGGAATTGGGGTGATGTCTTGGAACAGTGGGGAGCCTCTTATCGGCGACTTTTGGTTGTTGGGTTCTGCCTTCAGCGATGCCGTTTATATCATTGTGCTTGAGATGTTTTCGCCACACCACCCACCCATACCATTGGTTACAATCCAGCTTTGGGTTGTAGCAGTGCTAGGCATATTGTGGGCTGGTTTCGGAGTGACTGAACACATTGAGGCAATTCAAACGAGTTTGGGTGTACTAATCTACCTTGGCGTAGTTGCCACTGCTATAGTCATTTTGTTCCAAACAGTTGCACAGCAATGGATATCTGCCCACGAAGCAGCACTATTCTTTGCTCTAGAACCTGTGTTCGGGGCAATTGTCGCATTTTTGCTACTCGGCGAAACCTTTTCAACTCGCAGTTTCATTGGTGCAGCAATGGTGCTGGTTGGAATAATTCTGACTTTGATCCGTCCCAAAATTGACGAAAGTGATACAGAAACCCCACAATTACAGGAAAGCACGGTTCCAGACGGTATGGCACAAAAAGGCGAAGTTTTGGTAGGAATGCTAAGTGCTAATCAGGAAATTGAGGAGCTATTTTAACAGTTATCAGTTATTAGTTTTTTTGGTCACTGTTTACTGTTTACTGTTCACTGTTCACTGTTCACTGTTTTAATTTTTTCTCATAGCCTATTATAAGTATCAATGTAAAAAATAACACATGAAAACACCTATCAATTCCATAAACTCCTCTCTTGCTAATGCATGTCAGCTAACTCAAGCTAGCTGCTGCAAGGCGGGTCTGTTGTTTTTGCCCGAACAAGAATATCAAGCAATTGTTCAGTGGCTCGCAGGCAACTCAGCAAGTGAACTTAGTGAATTCGAGTCTCGATGTGTTAAGTACGACGGGTTCTACCTCTACAATCAAAAAGATAATTGTCAGTTTCTAACCGAAACAAACCTGTGCAGGCTGCATCCAGAGGGTGTAAAACCGTCTGAGTGCTTTTGGTGGCCCGTCCATATTTACGGCACAGAGCCAGAAAATCTTGAATTGTGTGTTGCAACTAAATGCTGTACTGCCTGCGAGTACATTGACGCTAACTCATGTTTGCTTGACGACATTACGAAGAGGGCTCATGAACTTGGATGTGATGTAATTTGTCGCTTTAGAAAAGTCTACTCGGGAAGCTATGAAAAACGGTTCTTGCGTAAGTTGTAGCGGCTTTAAGACCCCATTGGGCACCCTAAAGTGTTAGACTACGGATTTTGGACGAGCGATCGCTATGAAGCAAAATTTGGTTGCTTAAGAAGTGGCGGAAATTGTATGCGATCGCCATGACATCACACGCGAACTTGCTTTTTTGTCCAAAGTCCAATGACTAATGACTAATGACTAATTGCTTATGAACGCTTTTCGAGTTGGTGTTGCAGGTCCAGTGGGTTCTGGGAAGACGGCTTTGGTTGATGCTTTGTGTAAGGCGATGCGTGATAAATATCAGATTGCTGTGGTGACGAATGATATTTATACGCAGGAGGATGCTCAGTTTTTGGTGCGTTCTGAAGCTTTGGTAGGCGATCGCATTTTGGGTGTCGAAACTGGGGGTTGTCCTCACACTGCTATTCGGGAAGATGCTTCAATGAATTTGGCAGCAATTGAACAGTTAGAAACGCGGTTTTCAGATTTGGATTTAGTCTTTTTGGAAAGTGGCGGTGATAATTTAGCTGCAACTTTCAGTCCGGAATTGGTGGATTTAACGATTTATGTTATCGATGTTGCCGCTGGTGATAAAATTCCCCGCAAAGGTGGTCCTGGGATTACTAAGTCTGATTTGTTGGTAATTAATAAAACTGATTTAGCTCCCTATGTCGGCGCAGATTTAACTGTCATGGAACGGGATGCTAAAAAAATGCGTGGTGAGAAACCTTTTGTTTTCACAAACTTGAAAACACAGGAAGGTTTGGCAGAGGTCATCCAGTTTGTTGCTATAAATGTTTGCTAATGTGGTATGTTCAGCAGCTTGACTGCACCCCACCCCGCCAAAGCTGTGCTTAGGCTCCCTGCCCCTAATCCCCAGAGGGGACCCCGAGTTCCCCGCGAGCGGTGAGTCCAGCGCTGCAGGCGGGTTTCCCGCCGTAGGCGACTGGCGTTCGCGTAGCGTCTCCGTTCGGCCTCAAGCCGTGCCCGAAGGGCTCAGGAGATACCCAGAGGGGGAGGGGATAAAGGGGTGGGGTTCTTCAGGAATGATAAGTAATCAACCGAACCTGATATGACTATTATCTAGCGTCTACGTCTTTGTATAAAAAAGAGGAAATCAATGGCAATTTTTGAAGTTATAGCAAGAGAAGGATTGCGTTTAGTCAAGGTTCTTTTGCAAAACGAAACAGTGAAGACAGAGTCAGGTGCTTTGTACTATATGCGTGGCAATATTACCATGCAATCTAAAGCACCTTCAGCAGGTGGTTTGTTGAAATCCCTAGCAACAGGTGAAAACATTTTTCGCCCCACTTATACAGGAACTGGTGAATTATATTTGGAGCCTTCTTTATCTGGATTTCATATTATGGAATTAAACGGCACTGAATGGATTTTGGATAGTGGGGCATATTGGGCAAGTGATGGTTCTGTAGAAGTGGGTGTTGAGCGAAATAAATTGGTTGCTGGGTTAGTGGGTGGTGAAGGCTTGTTTCAAACAAAAGTCAAAGGCAGAGGTAAAGTGGTCATGGTAGCACAAGGACCTGTAGAGGAGGTGCATTTGCAAAATGACCGTTTAGTTGTGGATGGTAATTTTGCAATTGCTCGCACAAGTACCTTAAATTATCGAGTTGAAAAAGCCACTAAGTCTATTTTTGGTTCAATGACTTCAGGAGAGTTTTTAGTCAATACCTTCGAGGGAACGGGTACTGTGTTACTTGCTCCTGTTCCTTATTGGGGAGTGATGTTGCTACGTCAAATTACCGCAGCGATTCCACATAACTCTGGTTCAAAATAACTAGAAAAATTTAGAAAAGGAAGGAATTAGAAATTACAGCTATTTTCAGCTAATTGAACCACAGATTTTTGTAGGGGCAAAGGCTAGCCTTTCTTTGCCCCAAAGAGCGTGGTTTATCTACTTGAAAACCGCTGTAAATCATCACAACTACCCCAACTAGTGGTTTGTTTCATTAATTCTAATGGGTTACAAGAACCCCGACTTTGTAAAAGTTGTCGGAGATCTGACTGTAATTTGTAATTACCAATACAATTACAAATTACGAATTACAGACTACTAATTATATTGCTTTTTGGAGTTTGCAGGCAAGCTGAATTAAGTCATCCGCAGCGGCAGGTTGGAAGAGAAAAAACAAAGATTCGGGTCAAGCTGTTTATTTTTCACTTGTGCGATCGCCTAACTAATAAAACGAGTAAAATTTATATTAAAAACCCGCTTACCCTGCCCCTGTTGATCTATTGCATTTTATAATATTTGCAGCCCAAGCAGCACCTTCTCTACGAAAAAATAAAAAAACACAAGATTAAACCAGAACAAAAGCATTATTAAAAATGCAGTCATAGCTTTTTTTAGTATAGTCTTATACTTAATTTTTTCATAAGCAATATAGGCTGACAGTCCTAGAAGCATTTCTGGAATAACCAAATACACAGCCCAGTGATTAATTATCATAACATTCTGAGAAGACCATGAAGGCAATGCCCACATTGTTTGTTCAGCTACTCCAAAAATTAGCAAAGAAACAGTAGCTACACAAATGTAAGCAGTTCTCTGAGAAATATGCTTCTGTACTTGCTTTCCTGCCAAGATTATCAGAATAAGAGGAATAGTCCACATAAAAGCCATGTAGACTGGTATTGGACCAATTTTTATAAAACTATCTTCGGGATAAACCAGCACACCAAGCCCAGAGCAGAGAAACCAATCTGGCAAGACCATAAAGAGACTAAAGGGGAAAACAAATAGCCACAAATCAACCCAGTCATTGTGTTTAAGCCACAAACCTATTCCAGGAATAGCCAAGTTATAAATAACGACTAAGGCGAATAGTCGAATGCCTATGGGTAGCCCCAGAGGAACCATGAGCATTACCATACAAAGAACGGTAAATGCAATATGTAAAATCAGAATATCCCGTTCTTTGTTTTCTATTAATAGCCTGTCCATATATCTGACGTTTTATTCCAAATTGTCTTGATGGTTGCAAGAATTCAGAATTCAGAATAAACAATGCTTACAGCTATAGGGATAAATAATTGCACAGAATCCATAGAAATGAGATTCCTTGCTCTCTATAACATTCTAAGTTCTGGCTCCTGATTTCTGAATTCTTACTAATGATTGGTACTGTTTGGACCAATTAGGTCACCAAACATCAAATGACTAAGAAATTAGAATTTTTCGCTTATGAAAAATCAAGTTAATCTCTGAGCGGTGATTTTTCGTATATCTTCGGATACTATCTCAGCTTTGTTCGGTGTTAATTCCAGCAATACACGCCAAAACATTCGAGGAGTAAAAAGTGAAGATGTTGGTTTCAACATATGCATTACCTCAGCAAAAGATTGGCAGATATCTGGTTCTCTAGCAGCTTTTTGTAAAAGCTGGTAAGTATATCTTTGAATTAATCTATAAACAAACCAAGGCTGGGGTTTAATACCCTTAGTTTTGCTCCAATTTAAGTCTTCTAAAGTTGCCAGTAACCAAGGATGAGCAATCACTTTGGCTAATTTTTTCTGAAACCGGATTGAAAAGCCAGTCAGTTTGCCTTTCTTGTATTTTTCTTCTTGGAGCAAATCATCTAAAGTTAATGCACTTAAAGCTGCTACTGTAATTCCCTGCCCATAAACAGGATTAAAGGCACAAACAGCGTCTCCAAGTGTAATAAAACCATCCGGCATTTGAGAAAGTTTTTCGTAGTGATAGAGACGGTTTTGTGTTTGACGATAACTGTGAATTTTCGACACAGGTTTTGCAGATTTTATCGCTTCATGTATTTCTAAACCTGGTAGCGTTTTACTAAACTCCAGAAAGCCTACTTCATCAGTTGGAGGATAGTCGCCATTAATTCCAATCAAACCAACATGCCAAAGATTATTTCCTACCGGATAGATTCCACCACCACGTAAATACGGTGGTCTTGGGTACATTTGAACAGCTTTCCAATCAAATTTGAATTCAGGCGAAGGTTGATATAAACGCGATGCATAACCAATTGATGCATCAACTACAGTTTTTTTTGGAAGTGTATAGCCTATTGTTGCTAACCATTTGTGAGCCTCTGTTGCTCGACCAGTCGTATCTACAACAAGTTCGGCAAGTAAGGAGTTAATAGATGGGCTGTCATCGTTTTTTCTGTTGTCGCTCCTACACAGTAAGACGCCAGTCACCCGTTTTTGAAGTGCGTCATATAATAACTCAGTGACTTCATGCCCCTCAAGAATGTGGAAGCCTTTAAAAGCTTCTAAACGAGATTTTATAGTCCAATCTAGAAGTGGTCTGCCCAGAAATAGCGTATTTAAATTGAAAGAAAATCTTGGCACTAATTGCGAACCATAAACAATTAATACATCTTTAGGCCAATCTATCTGTACTGCACCTAAATTCAGAAGTTCTTGCTCAATTCCAGGGAAAAGTGATTCCAAAATGATATTAGCGCGTACCATTAACTGATGGAGTTGATGGGCTTGAGCAATACCTCGGCGAAATTCTGGTTTGACAGGATAAATATCGCGTTCAATGAGTGTGACGCGTTCAAAATGATTGAGTAATATCCTACTGGTTAAAAGTCCGGTCATGCTACCGCCAATTACAATGGCGTGATTTAATTTTGTTGTAGTCATCATCATTTTTGAACAGAAGAAAACACTTTAACTAATTCAACGTGCATTCGATGAATCTCCCCCTCGCCTTCTCCCCCTCAGCCCTAACGATAAGTATTCAAGCCAACACAATATGGCGTCACTATTTTCAAGGAAGCTTTTACAACATAATGTTCCACTGTCTAAACTTCGCTAACAGCTTCTTGATGCCTATTATCAGCGCAGGATAACTTGACCTTACATGACTGCAATAAATTGAATACCTCACATCTTGCACCAAGAAAAACTGATGTAATTTTTACACACAGTACAAAGCCTAAATCCCTTATTTTAGCCAGCAAAGTCAAAAAAAATGCTGTAGCTTTATTGCGCTGCTTTTGACTAAACCCAGGGTTATACGGTTAGGTGCAAGATCTGAGATACTGCATTTGATCTCAAAATATTACTATTGAAAAAAAGTGTATTGAGCTATCTCGTAATTTAGCAGTATATCAACAAGCTAGTCAATTATTTATCGCAACTATATTACTTTTCCTACTTTTTATTGTCGAGAGCGCTCCAGCAAGAAATCGAAACTTGGATTTATTCCTAAAATCTTTACCCGATCAATTTTCTCCACATGAACTGAACGCAATGCTGCCAAGATTTTTTGTAAAACTCGTCTCATAATTTCTCGTGTAGCTACTGCCAAATTCAATGATTGTCTACCGTATAATTTCAAACTTTTAGAGAAAATGCAAGGACAGTTAAGACAGTTAAGACAGTTAAGCAAAGGTTTAAAGAAACTTAACACAATAGCTTAATAGCTTAATACTAACTTCAAAAAGTCAGCTGCACTCTTAGAACAATTGAACACACTAGCGCCACAGTGCCTGGAAATAAACCGATTACCATTAGACACTGGAGTTTAGACTAAAGCAGGCGATTGCGCGCAGCGCAGTACCTAAAGGGCGATCGCTACGCGGTCGCAATGCAAAAAAATGAAGGGATGCTTGTAGTTAGAACAAGCACCCCTTAAGCGGAAGATGAGAGAAGCACAACCCTTCGGGTTCGCCAGTCGCTACAACGGGGGGAACCCCCGCAACGCGCTGGCTCACCAACTCTCAACAAGCGCTATCGATTCTTTTGCCAGATTAAAAGCATTTCGTCAAACCGTAATACTAGTTGAACGACTTAAATGTTGCTTAGTCTAAACTCCAGTTTTTACGCTTCAGCAGTGAAGCGATGCCCAAAGCAGACAACATTAATACCCCTAATGTAGAAGCAGGTTCAGGGACACGCGAAATCGAAGTAAAGGCATTTGTGGAAGATAGGGTAGCTCCTGTGGGAGTATTGATGAGCGCAAATCCGGAGGACGGGAGAGTCGTAACTAAATCGGATAAAGCATTGGAACCCAGGGAATTAGGTAGGTAAGCAAACGTAGCCAAAAATTTAGGATTGGTAGGATCAAAGTTTTTAAAATCATTAAACCCGATGACGTCTGCAGAAAGCCCACTATTATCTGGTCTCGCTAAATTACTTCCCACTACAATCGAATTGGAAGAACCTTTAAAGATATCTTTTCCGGCATTAATAATATACTCTGGACTCGCGTTTCCATACAAAGTGGCACCGTCAGGTGTCACGCCCGCTGGGATTGAGTCATCAAAGACAAAGTTACCGCTAACTGGCTCACCAGTTTCTTGAGCGTTGAACTGGAACTTGAAGTTAAAAAGGGAAGCTTGAGCGGGAGCGCTACTTACAGTTCCCAGCAACGTAAACACTGCTCCGACTATAGCCATTAATAACTTTTTTTTGGCTTTCATAACACATCTCCGAAAAGTGCCAATGCGTCTCTATAAGTGGCTGAAGTGCAAAGACGTAACGAGAAAATCAACCAGTTTCTACTTTAAGAATATACTTATGCCTAAAAATAAAAAATGAATTATCTTTAGGAAAATTTAGTATGTTTTTTATTATTTAAAAGACGACTAATAAGGTATTGCTGATTTTAAGTATGAAACGCGATTTTGTCATGCTGTTAGCGTAGCTCGTCGCTCTGATAAGCACGCAGAAAACCGAAGAATGACAGCATTCATTCGTCGCTTGGGCAAGCCCACTCATAATATCTCCTCAAATTCGGTAAATGTACCCCCCTAAGAGATATTCTGCGGCTGATACAAAACTGAATGCAACAATGCAACTTTGTGTAAGTTCGGGCATAAAACCCGCTATTCTAGGCAATAATTCTGACAAAGCACCTTCAGCCGCCATGACTCACCACATTCTCAAAGCCACCAGAGAAACCGTGCATCTGGGTGGGTTCTCTCATCTTTTAGAACCAGCACTCACTGTTGACTCTGGCGACACAGTTGATGTAGAAACATACACTGGCTACTACCTTTACGACAAAGCACCACCGGAGTTTCTCACACCTGCCTTCGTGGATATTTGTCAAAATCTTCCCCCAGAACGCAAAGTTGCAACAGGACCACATCTACTCACCGGACCAATTTACGTGCGGGGTGCGGAACCTGGAGATGTTTTGGAAGTAAAACTAGAAGCAATCTCACCCAGTTTAGCCGTTGGCTTCAATGCGATTCGTACAGGTTGGGGAGCGTTACCACATCAGTTTCATCAACCCGCCTTGAGATTTATTCCCCTCAATTTAGAGGATAACATCGCTGAATTTCCCAAAGGTAGTGGTATTAAAATTCCCCTCAAACCCTTTTTTGGTATCCTAGGTGTTGCGACTACGGAAGCATTGCGAAACTCAATCCCTCCTGGTCACTATGGTGGTAATATCGATAACCAGGAACTACAGGCTGGTTCTAGGATTTTTTTGCCGATTTTCGTTCCTGGTGCCCTATTTTCTATCGGTGATGGACATTCAGCACAGGGAGATGGTGAAGTCAATGTCACGGCAATTGAAACTTCTATGAACGGCAAGATTCATCTTAAACTTCGCAAGAATTTGCCATTGACAATGCCAATTGCTGAAACTCCCACAGATATCATCACAATGGGATTTGGTCAAACATTAGATGAAGCCTTAGAGTTAGCTTTAAAAAACATGATTGACTTTTTAGAGCGCTTCATCAATTTGTCGCCGGAAGATGCTTATGTCTTGTGTAGTTTAGCCGTAAACTTTCGCATTACTCAAGTTGTCAATAGTCCACAAAAAGGCGTTCACGGAATGCTACCAAAATCGATATTTTCCTCGAAAATCAATCTATAATTAGCCATAATTAGCCATCTACCCACATTTTTATGTCTAATATAGCCATCCAATTGTTGCTTATTGGTTTAGCTGCTGGGGTTGCAGGAGGTATGTTTGGCATCGGTGGCGGTGCAATTATGGTACCGGCAATGGTGCTTTTAATAGGTATGGATCAAAAGTTTGCCACTGGCACTTCTATTGCTGCTCAAATATTGCCGATCGGTATTTTGGCAGCAATAGTTTACTATCGAAACGGTAACGTCAATATCAAGTATGCTGTGTTTATTGCAATTGGCCTGATAGTTGGCAATTTGTTTGGGGCGCTATTTGCTAATCAACCCTTTATTAGCAGTGAAACAATGAAAAAGCTGTATGGGATCTTTTTGTTACTAATTGGTCTGCGGTATTTACTAGTACGCTAACGAGAATTAACAATTTCACTTGCTTTGAAGGGTGGTATTTACCACCCTTTTATCAATAGACTTCTTGCAAAAATTGATTTTTCGTGAGGGGAACTTATAAGTTAGTACGGAGAACACAGTATTTTTTCTGAGTTATGTGTTCTTCTTTATTCTGTCAAAGTTTATCTTTAGTTTGTATAATCGAAATCATTTATATCTCAATTATTTATAACAGTTTGACCTGGTAGACAAATCGATAAATATGCAGCGTCGAAAATTTCTAAAGTATGCCACTTTAGTAGGAACGGGCTTTACGTTTGCTGGCTGTAGTGGCGGTCAGTCTCAACCACAAGGTGAAGTCCCAGTTCTAGCTTCCCCTATGGCAGCGAATGAAGTTCTCAAGGTAGGATTTGTCTATGTTGGATCTGTGGGTGATTTTGGGTGGACTTATGCCCACGATTTAGGTCGCAGAGAAATGGAGGCAAATCTTCAGCAGAAAGTGAAAACGACTTTTGTGGAAAATGTCAGCGAAGGTGCGGACGCTGAGAGGGTGATTCGTCAATTGGCATTAGAAGGCAATAAGTTAATTTTTACGACTTCTTTTGGCTATATGAACCCCACAATTAAAGTAGCAAAAGACTTTCCCAATGTTGTTTTTGAAAATTGTACTGGATACAAACGCGTCAGGAATGTCGGTACCTATCTAGGACGCTTTGAAGAACCGCGATACCTCACTGGTATGATTGCTGGCAAGATGACAAAATCGAATATGATTGGTTTTATTGGTTCATACCCAATTCCTGAAGTCATTCGCGGAATAGGTGCGTTTAAGCAAGGACTGCAACAGACAAATCCCAAAGCAAAAGTGAAGGTGGTTTGGGTGCAAAGTTCGTATGATCCAGCTAAAGAAAGAGAAGCTGCCCAAGCTTTAGTTAATTTAGGTGCGGATGTCCTAACGCAGCATACCGACTCGATCGCTCCTATTCAACTAGCAGAGGAAAAGGGTATTTATGCTTTTGGCTACAACACTGATATGAGTAGGTTTGGTGCAAAAGCTCATCTAACATCAGCTATCAATAAATGGGGGAAATTTTATACAGATAAAGCCTTGGCTGTGATCAACGGGACTTGGAAGTCTGAGGAAGTTTGGTATGGAATTGCTCAAGAAATGGTGGATATTTCGCCCTTGAATCCTGTGATTCCTGAAGATGTTCAACAATTGGTCATAAGGAAACGAGAGGAATTTATCAGCGGTGCTGCACATCCTTTTGATGGTCCGGTGAAAGACCAAAATGGTGTGGTGCGAGTCCCCAAGGGTCACGTGTTGGGCGATAAGGAACAACTGGCGATGGATTGGTATGTTGAGGGAATTGAGGGAGGAATTCCCAAGGCAAAGTCTTGAAAAATGGACAGCCCTAAGCGATCGCGATTCGGGGCACGCAAGAGAGCGCGATCGCATTGCTGCAATCTACAAAGGGCTACTTTCTCCCCTCAAGTCAATGCAAGATACCAAACGTGTTAACAATTCACTAAGAACGCTCATTCATAAGCTACAGCATTGAAGATAGTTTCACTCCTTGGATTTCAACCCCGACTGAAACTGAGGAGCCAGTGTCGTGGGCGGGTTTCCCGACTTGAGACATCTGGCGTACTACGTATAGACACTCGTGGTCTTAAACCCTTTAATTTGGGCTGGTCCAGACTTACGTGGGTATGAATAACCAGAACTATCAGTAACATCAACAAGGCTAATTCCATATAAAATACCCTGTAGAAACACTGAGCAAATCAAAAATGTGGATTTTGTATTAAAAACAAAACCAAGGCAAAACTTTCCGGATTCCTTTGCCAGATATATTGGCAATCTTGAAAGGCTGCTTGAACAATTTGTTGGGGTATATTTATTCAACTAGATAAAAAATTTCACATAGAGACTTATTAGCTTGAAGCTCAATATTTTGAGTTGCTACAGCATACTGTTGAACAAGTATCAGAATATACTAAATTATATTATGTTGTGTATTATACATAAAAATACTTAATATATCTAAACTTACTCTTTTTTTGTGCAATCAGCTAAAAATCATAGTTAATATAGACTATTGAGTTTTGACCATTGCTGAAATAATCAACATAAGTTATAGACTTTGAATTTTGCCTGCGTGAATTTTTAATTATGCAACCTCCATTTTTTCAATCAATGACACAACGTTCGGTTCTCAAATTACCGAATAATGCCAGAGTTGCTGTTTGGGTGGTGATGAATATCGAACACTTCACTTTTGGGAAACAGGGGACAGCCATTCAACCTGATTTAAATAGTTATCCAGAAATTGCCAATTATGGCTGGCGCGACTATGGCAATCGAGTAGGGATTTGGCGCTTATTTGACTTATTCGCTGAATTAGAAATTCCCGTGACGGCAGCAGTGAACGGCGAAATAGGCACACTTTCTCCGGAAATTATCGCAGCCATGCAGCAACATCATTGGGAAGTGATGGCACATGGTCTTAACAATTCCAAAGGTCATAGTGGCATGGATAGGGAAGCAGAAATAGAAATAATTGATAAAACGCTGAGTTTACTAGAAGAAGCCACTGGAAAAACTCCAAAAGGTTGGTTAACTCCGGGATTGTCGGTAACAGAATCAACATTTGAATTGTTGTATTCTGCGGGAATTGTTTATACTGCTGACTGGGTAAACGATGACCAACCCTATTGGTATGATTTACCCAACGGACGCTTGCTGGCAATTCCCTATAGTCTCGAGACAAATGATATTACCTTATGCTTGAATAACCGATTTTCGGGTGCAGAATTTGCCCAAGCGATCGAAGACCAATTTGACCAACTTTGGTTAGATGGAGAATCTCAAGGGCGGGTTATGACTATTAGCTTGCATCCGTTTATTGTAGGTCAGCCACTGCGGTTTAAGTATTTAAAACAATGTTTGTTACATATTAAAAATCAACCTAATACATGGTTGACAACAGGTGAGGGCATTTATGAATGGATGACTGAAACCACAGGAGTCAAGACAACACAATATGAAGAAGACAATGAATAAAAAGATTAAGTAGATCGGCACAAATAAAGTTAACTCGTTCAGTCATTAGTAAGAGTGCGGTGGACGGGTTCCCCGGCATAAAGCACCTGCCGTTCATTAGTCATTAGTAAGAGTGCGCGAGTTTCAGGCGTTATTACCTTCGCTCTTCTTCGAGCTGTGTATTCCTACTTATTTCACAAATTGAGCAAAAAACTAAAAATGGGAAAAATGGCAATATTTCAGTAATATTACTGATTGACGAAGGAAACGCTATTTGAAAATATTACGAATGTTCATAAGTCCAGAGTTTATGCGGATTTGATGGCAGCAAAAGTGTAGTCAATAGCAAAACTCAGGGACAATAGAATTATGAACAAAGTTATGAAGTCCAGCAAAAAATATGTTGTTCCGTTTATGGTTGTGGGTATAGTTGCCAGCCTCAGCAGCTGTAGTTTTCATCCAATTTCTCATCATCTTGAAAGCACAATGCCAACAGCTAATACAACAACTAACAGCCAACCTGCTGCACAAGCAGCAACTGATAGCAAATTATTTTCAACAGAAGAAACCCCAATCCAAAATAAGGCTTCCTTGAGTTCTGCCGCTGTTACTAAAACAACTGTCAACGTCAGCCTATTTACAAGTGATACTCAATGTCAAGAATTGATTCCACAACAAGTCTTAGTACCAAAGCAAGAACCTGTGATAAGTGCGGTGAGTAACATCATAAAGCAATTTGACAGTGCTGATTTTAGCTTGTCTGGGTATAGTGTCACTGTCAAAAATCAAGTCGCAACAATTGATTTAGGAATATCCCCTGATTCCGAGCGTCAATTCACTTCTCTTTCCAGTTGTGAGCAGTTTGCTCTATTTGGCAGCCTTCGCAAAACTTTATTAAGTCATGTTGAATGGAATATTAAAAAAGTTCGCTTCACCCACCAAGGGCAGGAAATAGTTGTTTGAAAGAAAGAAAATAAAAGATAAAAATATTTTTTTTATTCATTCTTCTGTCTTTATAGATAGACTATATCCGCTGCTCAACTATCTTCATAAGCTAGGATTTTTTGTGGCTTTCTTATAAGATGAAGAGCGAAGGCAGTATCGTTTGGTTTGTCCTTTTCCTTGTTGTGGTTTGCCCATGAATTTTTCTTTTGCTCAGGATGTGTCCGTTTATCAGCTGGCTTTGGGAATGCAACCGACTCCCCAACCATTGCCCCATACTCCTGCTAGTCTACTGTCACTTGTCAGATCACAAATTGATTTACTTATTGAGCAACAGATTGCAGCCACTTTGTGGGTAAAGCTACCACCAGGAAAAATTTGGCACTCAGAAATTGAACGCTATCACCAACAACTAAGAATATCTGACGTCATTCGTACTTTGCATATTGAGGAAAGCAGCAGAGGAATAGAGGGAGTAGAAGAGAACACCTGCGTGGGTGGGTTCCCTGATTTGAGCGGGCTGTCGAAGAGCGAAAATGCGCACAGTAGGAGTGAAAAACTCTCCGCGTCACTGCGTCTGCCAACGGCAGTCCCACGCCAGTCGCACGACATACACACTCCGGCGAACAGAGGCAACGCGCTGCCTCCTCAATCGGAACCACAGGCGAACACCTCCTCAATGCTAACTTCCCCACGGGGCAGTCTCCTGTGTGCGTCTTCTGATATACGAATACAGAGCTTACCAAATAGCCTGTTGCGTAGGGAATACTTTCTAATGGTGTTGTCGCCGCAGTTTTGCTTTCTCATTCTGGCTCATAGACCATTTAGAAGACGCAGAAATAATTCGGCAACGAACAGAAAAAAAAACCCGCCGTTACTTGCTATAAGTACCTTTGATGGAAAAGTCATTCAGCGAGTGTTAGATGTTATCAAACAGGCGATAACACCAGAATCATCCGTGTTTATACCGAACGATTTTATTTGTCCCGCCGCAAGCGAGCCAGCACTCATAAGTCAACTGTTGGCAAAACAACTCCAGCAACAGGATGAAATTCATCGTCAAAGAACGACAAAGCGTCTTGCGCAGATGCAGCAGCAAAATCAAAAATTGCAGGAAACTCTGCAACTTCAAGATGAATACTTGAGCAATGTGTGTCAGGAACTGCGCGCGCCTTTAACACATATGAAGACAGCCCTGAGCCTTTTAAATTCCCCGAATCTCAAATCCCCTCAGCGACAACGTTATTTCCAGATGCTCAAACAAGAGTGCGATCGCCAAAATGCCCTGATTACTGGTGTGTTAGATCTGGTGCAGTTAGAGCGCAATTTGGAGCGGATGCCTTTAGAGGCTGTGCGTCTGTCGGACATTGTGCCTGGAGTTGTTAGTATCTACCAGCCCTTAACCCGAGAAAAAGGTCTGATGTTAGCCTACACTGTACCTACTGACCTTCCACCTGTTTGGTGTGTGAGCGGTGGGCTGAGGCAGATTGTGATTAATCTGCTTTCCAACAGCATTAAGTTCACCCCCAAAGGTGGACAGGTTTGGGTACGAGCACGTGTTCAGGGTGATTATGTCCAATTGGAATTTAGCGATACTGGTATTGGTATTGCCGATACCGAGATTCCCAAAATCCTTGAGCGCTTTTACCGGGTACGTCCAGTCGCAACTGAAGATCCTGGTGGTGTTGGTTTGGGCTTATCAATTGTGCAATTATTGCTATGGCGCTGCGGTGGCTCTCTGTCTGTAAAAAGTAAACTCTATGAAGGTTCTACTTTGACTGCGCAGCTAGCGATCGCCATGCGCGGGCGCTGCGCTACAACCAGCGATCGCCCCTGAAAATCCACGACAATCAACCATTTGAGATAAGTTTATGTTCATCACCTTGATTGCAGATTATGGTAATGGTGACCCAGCTTTTGCTGAAGTGACGCAACGTTTACTGATAGGACTACCGGAAGCACAGATTCATACTCTCTCAGTTCCTGCTTTCAGTACTCTGGCGACAGGCTTTTGGATTGCCCAACTTGGTCTTAACCCTGGTCCCCCAGACCGTTTAATTTATCACAACTGCGCCCCTCGTCAAGATGATAAACAACCTAGACAGGATAATGAAGGCGAAGGGCTCACTTATGCCTTGCTACCCAATGGTGTCACAGTCGTAGGCGTCAATGCTGGTTACAGTCTCTCTTTTATCAAAGAATCAGCACAAAAACTGCAAATAGTCAAGGTTTCTAGAGGTGGGTCGCAGTTCCGTTCTCGTGATGTGTTTCCGAATGCGGCAGCGGCGATCGCCCAAGGCGACTTTAGCCTTTTAGGAGAAGTCTTGAACCCAAGCAATATACCCGATCCCCCGAGCGATCGCGTTGCTTGGATTGATGGCTACGGTAACATCAAAACCACGATCCCAGCAGATTCTGTCAACCTCAAACCTGAAGAGAAGGTGGTCATCCGCGTAGGTGATGTGGTCAGTGATGCAGTGTATTCTGATGGTAGTTTTAAAGTGCCAGAAGGAACTTTAGCTTTTTCTCCAGGGAGTTCTGGTTGGTCAATGGCTGATGGGTCGAAATCAGTTCGTTGGATGGAACTATTTCTACGTGGTGGGAACGCCTGGGAACGCTTTGGTAAACCGCGTGTTAATCAGTTAATTACTCGCATCGGCTAGGAACACGAAAAGAGCTTGACTTTGCATAAATCAGATGCGGGTGATCAACGATTAATTCTTCACTTCCCACTTTTGCTGACTGCTGACTTCCAAGGGAAGGAAAATCGTTAGTACTTCTCCATAACGCGGACGTTCGCGCACAATCAGTTTACCGCCGATCGCCTGAAACAAATGCTTCGTTGCAGCGAGATTCAAACTGATCGTACCTGTTTCTGGTTGGAACATCAGCAATTGACCAAGAGCCTTGCGAATTGGCGGTGTGCAAGTTGATGCTGAAGTTCTGCCATTATCTCCCACTTCAGGTAAGGGCAATAACTGTAATTTCAGTTGATCCCCAGCAGGTATAACTTGTACTTGAATACGACTACCACCGGGTAAGCTGCGGGTGAAATTCTCCATCAAACCAGTGAGAACTCGATCCAACATGGTAGGATTACTGATGACAGTGGGTAACTGCTGAGGTAAAACCACATCCAAAGTCAAGTTCCGCCGATTTGCTGCTTCTTGCCAGCGAGGGATGCTTTGCTGCAACACTTGCTCGAGAGACATTGCTGTGAGTTGAGCGTGTGTGCATTTTACGGTGGGAGATGTTTCCAGTTCTGCTGCTCTAAAGAGCAACTCCATCCGGTCAATTTGCTCAGTGCATTCACGGTCGATCATTTCCAAACGCTTGATAACGTTGGCAGGCAAATCACGCTGTTTGAGCAGTAGACGAGTGATGGTGCGGATTGTAGTCAGAGGAGTGCGAACTTCGTGAGCAAAAGCTTGCAGCAGTTCTACATCAGGACGAGGTGAGGAGAGATGCGGCGATGGAGAGCTAGGGGTTCCCAAAAAGTGGGGTTGACGAGAACCGTCTGGTGCGGGAGTTCCGATTGAGCGAACTCCTCGTTGAGGAATCAGGGGCTTTGGGGTTCCTTCTGGGGTTGGGGAATAAGAAGCTTTGGGTTCGGACAAAGTAGAGTTGGGGGGCAATGAAGAGATTTCCTCGTGTACCCGTGTCCCTGTGTCTTCTTGTGGTTGTGGAAATTGGGTTAGCAACAACCGACTGAACTCCATAACTATACGATAATCTGGAGTTCCTGGAGAATACTGATGTACTAATTCCTCTAAATCGGCAAACAACTGGGGATGACTTAATCTGACTCTTGCTCCGAGCGATCGCCATGCTAACTCAACGATTTCTGAGTCAAAAGAAAATGAAAAAGTTTTATCACCATTGCTGTCTTCTGATAAAACCAGCACTAATCTAAATTGCTTGGTGAAAACCAAACAAAACTGCTCCTTAGCCAATGGATCTGTTGTTAGCAGAGGTAAAACCGACTCATCAGGAGCAAATGCATCTGCCACAGCCACACCAGGAGGCATTTGAAATGGCATGAGTGCCAAGGGGTTAAATGGCTTTGCCGTAAAAGTGACTGTCTGCAGGCTTTGAGCTAGTCTTGGTTCGCTGAAGACAGGTGCTGGCGCAGCTAAAACTAATCCTTGGGTCGCCTCAGGTGAAGCCGTTGCTAGAATATTTAATAACAACTGTTCTGTTGCTGCTACGCTGACGCGCCATTGCTGCTCTGCTTTAGCAGATGAGCATTCAGCCACTGTTGATTGACTATTTGCTAAAACTTCGCTCAGGCTTGGCAAGATCCATTTATACACAACTTTTCACCCCTTCAATAAAGAGCGACTGACAGCATTTTGGGCAGACATTCACTACTTATTTACGAGGTTATAAGCATTTGTTTATTAGTGAAAGTCGTATAACCGAACAATTGAAGCGCAATTTCCCCTGTAATCTCTCATAAAGCTTATGCTTTGTAGATATTGCACTGTCTTGAAAAATAGCTTGCGAATCGAAACCTCGCAACGCTTTTTTCGCTTTTTTTTGTTAAAAAGCCAGCGTGTGAGGTCTCCTTCATTGTAGCGACTAGCGTCAACTGCTGAGTTCCAAATCACGCAGAATTCTTCTGTCGCCGCGTCTTTGCGCCCTCGTGTCCCCGTGTCTTTTTCAAGACTCTAGCAAATAACCAATCTGTTGATAGATACCTAGCTTACACTTATGGACGATGAAAGTTAGAGCAAAACAAGGCAAAACAGTAATGTGAGCGCAAAACAAATGTAGAAACTACATAATGCATGTGCTTACTTTTCGCTATGAAATGGAGGAGTAAAATGGCTTTGGGCGAACACAAGCGTGCGGTTGGCGTATTTTCTAGCCGTCGTGAAGCTGAGTATGCACTCACCGAACTCAGAGATGCTGGCTTCCCGATGAATAAGATTTCTATCATTGCTAGAGATGCGGATCGTGAAGGTGATATTGCTGGTGTCGAAACGCAAAAGCGTGTTGGCAACAAAGCTGATGAAGGAGCCGCAACCGGAGCAGTGACCGGTGCAACATTAGGGGGCATTACTGGCTTGCTGGTAGGCTTAGGTACCTTGGCAATTCCTGGTGTGGGTCCTATATTACTTGCAGGCGAAGTAGCTACAACTCTGGCGACAACTGCTCTTGGTGCTGGTATTGGTGCAGCAACTGGCGGATTATTGGGTGCGCTAATTGGTTTGGGAATTCCTGAAGAACGAGCCAGAGTATACAATGATCGGGTCTCTCGTGGTGATTATTTGGTGATAGTAGACGGTACAGATGATGAAATTCGTCGTGCTGAAACTGTTCTGACAAACCAGGGTATTCAGGAGTTTGGCATTTACAATGCACCTGGTGTTGCAGACACTCGTACAGATTACACTGATCGCGTTGTCAACAATCAACCTTCGGTAACTAACAATCAACCTCCGGTAACTATAGTTGACCGTCGGGATGCAAGTATTTAGTAAGTCATCAGTCATGAGTCGCTCATTAAAAAACCGCTTTTTCTAGACTATTGACTCTTGAGTTTGGACTTTGAAAGATTCGCTCCTCAACCTCACACACAATTAACAGTGTTCAGTTATCAGTCAGTTATCAGTCAGTTCTCGTAACAGAATGAAGTTAGGCAATTTCAACAAGGATTTGCGTGTTCTTGTATCCATTTTGTAAATGAAAAGATAACTGTCTACTGTTAATAACTGCTTCTGTCAATGAATCTTTTAAAACATTCAAGTGGAAGAGAGAAGATGAACAAGTTTATTCCATTGATCATTAGTGGCGTTATAGCTGTTGCTGCGGTTGGTTGCGAAGCACCCCCTTCTAAAACGAGTGCAGATGCTCCTTCACAAACAAGCGAAAGCCCCAACGCTCCAACAACAGAAACAGCTCAGAAGACCCAAGAAGACGCTACTGGTCAAGTTCGTAAAGACCAAATAGAGTCTGACATTAGAGCACGCGAACAACGTAACAATACCACTGGCGGTGATGCACAAAGAGCTGATGCCGATCTAAAAAGCGAAGTTCGCGGCAAGTTAGAGGCAAATTTGCCAGCCAGTCAGTTAACAGTTGACGCTAAAGAAGGTGCTGTCACTGTAGCGGGAACAGTTCCTACTCAGGAGCAACTGAATAAAATTCCTACTTTGGCAAAAGAGATTAAAGGTGTCAAAAGTGTGAAAGTTGAGGCAAAAGTCGCTCCAGCAGAATCTGGATCAAACACGAACAATAAATCAGGTCAGTAGCAAGTTTTGTAGCTCATAAGGCTACCATAGGCATCTACCATACTAGATTCGAAAACTAACGCTCGCATTCTTCAAGGAAACAGAAGAATGCGAGTACTTCTATATTTGAGCTAATACCGCTTTGAAAAAAGAATGCGACACATCGACAAGACCCCTCCTCAACCCTCCCCAAGGCATCGGGGAGGGTGCGGTCAGGCGGGTGGCGTATCTGTCGCGTTTTTAATTGGTATAAGCCACCAAATTGCAGAAGGGAAAAACTTAGCCTTTTGTTTGTGTACGCCAGTGCTTGAGAGTGACCATGTAAATGAAAATTATCATTAATACAAGGGGCGTTATTGTTGTTGGCTCCGGTACCTTCTTCACTTCCTGTCCAGGCACAATCACGGGGTGATGAGATGGCACTTCAATGATTTGGTTTTCACCGGGAGGACCACCATTGCCGATAGGAGGAACAGACCCACCGCCACCAGAGGAAGACGAACCCCCAACAGGCGGTGTAGCTGCGATGCTTCTACCACCGTGACCGGAGGAATCACCGCCACCAAACGAGAGAAGAAGTAGGAGTAAAGGAAGAACGCCAGCGCCAATTAGCCAGCTTGGAAAAGAACTGCCTGAGCCTTGTTGCAACGCCACATCTTCTGCTATGTTCCCAGGAAAATCAACTTCTGCAAGGCTGGAAGGAAGGTCAACGTTCATCTCTTCCGGCGCTAACGATACTAGAGGTTCCCATGAAAAGAGTTCTCCAGCGAGAGTTTCAGGTTGATCAGTGAACCCATCACTGAGGGGGGGAACGCCAAGATTTGGACGGTTGAAATCACCACCATCTGGTGAATATGGCACGGAGAGTTCTTTGAGAATGGTCTCTTTGAGAGACTGTTCATTCCCATTCAACGCAAGCTTGGCTGCTGAAAGTTTCTCTAAGAAAAACTTGGCTTCCTCCGGCTTTAGACCCATAGCTTGAATCTGCTGCTGAGCATCGGGAATTTTTGCAATCTCCCGAAGCAACAGACGCCCATAAGAGTATTTCAAATCCAGCAAGGCATTGCGAGGATCAAGCGAGTTTCCACCTGCTTCAGGTGCCCAGTCAAAGTTTTTGGTAACTTGTCCCAAACCTTCTTGAGGAGTCTGACTTACCGTCTGCCCAAGAAGATATCGGTACCCGTCCACGATATCAGGGTTGTTGTTCTCCCAGAATGAGGCGTACGGTATCTGAGCAAGATTGGGATTGTTTCCATAAAAGGAAGCGAAATTGCGGAAGTTTTCTTCCCCACCAGCGGCTTTCATCAGCAACTGCTCGTAGGTTGGTCCACCATTCGACTCAAGTATTTTCTGGAAGACTGCTCCAGCCTTGTTACAAGAAGCACCAAATCCTACACTACATGCAGGAATGCCTCGCATTTGGCTTAAATCTCGCCCTGATACCTGGTACTGGAGATAGTTTTGCTCCAGTCCTTGTTGGATACCATAATGTCCAACGTTGAGTTGAGCAGAAGCAGGTTGAGATGCATTGACTACTGTTGCAAAGGATGATACGGTGACTACAATTTTTTGAACTTTTGACTTCAAGGGATTTACCTCCAACAAGTAATTTTCGATGCACCTTATGAGACTGGAGAGGAAGCTAAATTCTGAGGCGAGTTGATGTTAATTGTGATTGCTGTCCCCTTAAGTTTCTCGCCTGTAACAGAGTGGTAGATGACAACAGCGCTGTTTGGTTGGTCGAAGAGGTAACCACGACTAGAAGGTTGTACCTTTGCTTCCTTCACTAAGGAAAAGAAGGATTCCAGATATCTGCGTATACTTTCACGGTTCCCTTGATTTGTCTTTGTATGCTTCTCTATGAGTGTCATGAATAAGTCCAGGCTGCGGTTGTCCTGCCCTTCAACCAGCATGCCGCCCTCGAGGAAAGAACTGGCTATAAGCTTTCCTTTGATTTGTTGAACTTTCAATAGGGTGTAATAACGTCCCTGCTTCCTAGAATCACTTGCATAACAAACCCAGGCACCATCTGGATTCTGTGTAAAACCTTGCTGCCCTAAGTAGGAAAGCGGTTCTCCACTTTTCTCGCTCACGAAAGGAGGCAACAAATCTTCCACAACATCGGCAGAGCAAAGTTTCTGCGTGCTTTTTTGTTGGGGAGCAGTTGGAGTCTCTTGCGCTATTACAAAGTAAGGCATAACAGCAACAGCAGATAGAGAGATAGCAAATGTACTTAGTAAACGAGTAAATATATTCATGTTTTTCTTTATAAGTTATTAAGGAATTCCTTCAGTCGATGGATGTCCTCTTTATTTCTTTGTTCTAAATACAATTATCTAGATATTGTTTCCTGATTTAGTTAAAATTCCCTATAATTCTTTAAAAAGAATGTATGAATCATCAGTATCTGAGCTACGTAGAAATAACGAATTACCATCCTGCTGAAATTTTACCTTTCCTGTCTTGTTTAGCTTCAAGCTATTAACAACAAGGCTTTCAGATTTTATCTTTGTAAATAAATTTATGAAAATCCCTGATAATTATAAGCATTTTTACTTATACACGTTCCGTTAACTTCCTGTCACCTAAAATCTGATTTATGAAGTCAACTTGAAATTCTCGTAAATTGCCATTATGAAGCCAACTTTCAATTCTCGGAAAGTGTCATAGCGCTTGTTGTTGGTGATATTCCACTGTGTACACAACTCATTTGTTGCTATAACGTCGCGTACAATCTCCGTATATGAAACACTGTAGAAAAATTGTACGGTTTTAAGATTTAGTTTATGTACCAGCCCTGACTTCTAAAATCTAAAAAATCTCCAGTTGATTCATGACAGTTTTGGGTGCAATCATCATTATTTTGCTTTTCTGACTAACTTTTTGGACAGTATACTACTAGCTTTGTTGCTGTTTTAGCACCCAGATAAAAACATACCAAGCAGTGACCTGAGTCACAACATGAATCTAAAGCTCTACATTATAGTTATGAGCAGGATTATATATATCAACAATCAGGTTCACAGAGCAGTGATCTGAGTCACAACATGAATGTCAAGAGCTACATTGTTAGAGGATGATTACCATAAATCAAATTTACTCAGCAGTGATTTTAATCACAATGTTCATGTGAATCTCTGCATGATCAGGATATTTTTAGCAAAATAATAGGGTGGGGATTGCGATATTTTTGAACGCAACTGTGTATATGCCGTCAGAGCGAGCCTCCCCGGTTCTACAACTTCGGTGGGAACACAAGCAATTACGGGAAAACTTGCGCAAGTATCTCTACTAGTTTCTCAATATGCGCTGGTTCATGAGTTGCCATCACAGAAATTCGTATCCGACTGGTAGGAACGGTTGGCGGACGAATAGCCGGGGCAAAAATGCCAGCAGCTTTCAGTTGCTTTCCAACTTTGAGCGCATCTGCTGCACTTGGCAGTTGAAAGCAGAGGATGGGTGACTCAGAGGGTAGTAATATCAGCGATACTGGCTGCTGTTGCGTGTTCTGTTTGAGTTGGGCTACATTCTGCCATAATTGGGCGCGGCGTTGCGGTTCTTGCTGTACTATTTTTATTGCTGTTAGCGCCGCTGCTGTATCCGCAGGAGAAAGCGCCGTAGTGTAAATCCAGCTAGGTGCGCGATTCCGCAAAAAGTCTATTAAGGTTGCACTTCCCGCCACATATCCGCCTAGACTACTCAAAGCTTTACTCAAAGTGCCAATTTGAATTAATTGCCTTCCCGTACATCCGAAATGTTCTACACATCCAGCGCCAGTTTCTCCCAGTACCCCTGTGGCATGAGCTTCATCAACGAGCAGCATACAGCTAAATTCTTCAGCTATATCCAACAGTGCAGGTAAAGGACACAAATCACCATCCATGCTGAAGACGCTATCAGTGATGATCAGGCAACGTCGGTAGTTTTGCCTTTGTTGACTCAGTTGCGTTCTTAATGCTTCAACATCACAGTGAGGATATTCAATAATCGTTGCTCCACTGAGGATTGCCCCGTTTTTGAGACTAGAGTGATTGTACTGGTCAGATAAAATGAAATCACGTTTGCCTACAAGGGCAGTTATTGTACCCAGGTTTGCTAGATAGCCGGAACTGAAGACTAGAACATCTTCTGTTTGTTTGAGGGATGCGATCGCTCTTTCTAAATCCCTATGTAATTCTCTATGTCCGCTGAGTAATCTAGAACCTGTTGCACCCGTACCAAATTCTTGGACAGCAACAGTAGCCGCCTTAATCAGCCGCTGATCCCCAGCCAATCCCAGATAATCATTACTGGCAAAATTAATCACCTCTCGTCCTTCCAAAAGTACCGTTGCACCTGGAAGACCGTGGATTGTTTGTACTGAGCGATACCAATCAGCACGGTGAATTGTAGCCAAAGATTCTTCTATCCAAGCGTAAGGGTCTGTAAGCACGGTAGAGAAGTGAGCGAAGTTGTTTTTTCCTACTTAATACAATTAAGTTCTAGTTATTAACTATAAAACAAATTTATAAGTAAAACTCGTACTCTGCTTGTAAGTTTATCTTTAAACTACTTGATAGTAGTTCAAACAAACTTATACACAAATGCAAGCTAGTGACTATGACAAAATCATCCACACTGCTTTCATGGTTAGCAAAGCCCGACAGTTCACAGATATTCCTTATGCCAAGGAATTGGCAGAATTGGTAGAAGCGCAAGGATTGGTAGAGCTATCTGAATCACAAAACCAAGACAAAAGTGCTTTGCTTACTGCACGTGTGGAAGCTCGCTATAAAGCCGTCAACCAAGTCATGGCTCAATATCAAATAGGGCAAGTTCTAGAACTAGCATCCGGTTTGCTACCGCGTGGTCTTTTCATGTCTTGTCATCCGAACATCACATTTATTGAAAGTGATTTGCCCAGAATGATTCGTTGCAAACAGCAACTGGTTAAACAACTCGTTGGCGAACGTCCCAATCTGCACTTTCTCTCAATTGATGCTACTAGCCGTCCAAGTCAGTTTTTGAAAAGTGTTGAGCTACTAAAAGTCGGACAGCCAATCATAATTTTGTGTGAAGGGTTGCTGACACATCTGAATATGGCAGAAAAACAACTTGTGTGTGCCAATATTCGCGAGATGCTTCAACAGTACGGTGGCGTCTGGATTACCCCTGACTTTATTGACACAGCTAGTTTAAGGCAGTCACAAGAATTTGACCCTTCTTTACAGAAGCTATTACAAACAGGTACTAACCTTACAGGCAGATCTTTGGTGAATAATAATTTTACAACACTTGAGCAGGCACGGCAATTTGCTTATGAGCAAGGTTTCTGTGTGGCAGAGCACAGTATGTTGAACGTGATGGATCAGTTAAGCTGCTTGAAAATCTTGGGCATTGACACACAAGTCGTAAGGAAAATGCTTGGGCTTTGGTCTATCTTTGCGCTAACTCTGGATGTCTCTTGATTTTCAACGGGTTGGAGCAAACCATGACAAAACCTGACTTCCTTCACTCGCGTGTACTCTTGAGGCACCCATAGATATATAACGATTCATACACGGTTTAGTCGCCTCCTCAGGGAGATGACTCTGTGGCTTAGGTATCCAACTACTGACTATATTCGCTGCTGAGATGAGCGATCGCCTGTTTAATCCACTCCTCCACATAAGCATCTTTAGGGAGTCCAATGTCTTCACTCACCACATGCAAGGCGTGACTCACCTCATTGGCAGTGTAGCCCAGTGCCAAGAGCGTCATTTGTACCTCTTCTAGAATACTTGGTGCAGGACCGCCTGTCGCGACGAAGAATCCTGCTGTCTTACGCCACTCTACTAACTTGCTTTTTAGTTCCAAACATAGGCGTTCTGCGGTTTTTTTGCCAACACCAGGGGATTGAATGAGTAATTGAGTGTTGCCGGCAATAATCGCCTGCACTAAGTCTGGTAGTTCCAAAGTGTCCAACAGGGCGATCGCCAAAGCGGCACCAACGCCACTCACACTCAACAAATGGCGAAACAGATCTCGTTCCCCAGGTGAACCAAAGCCGTACAGCAATGGCACTTCTTCGCGAACTTGGTAATGGGTAAAAATTTGCACTTCGCCTCCAGAGTCTGGCAACTGCTGTGCCAGTCGTGCCGGAATTTGCAAATCGTACCCTATACCATTCACTTCCAGAGTCAGTGTATAGCGATGACCACTATTGTTTTGGATACCAGCAACGATTCCTTTAAGATAACTAATCATTCTAAAAAACCAAAATGTTTTAAGCCTTCTAGTATTCCACCAGCACAAAAATTTGTTGCTAGGTAACGGTAGTCAGCAGGATGTTCATTATGCCATTGAAGTAGCTCGGGACGAGCATTGCCAACAATAATTCCCCGTTCTGATCCTGCAGCGAATAAAGCAATATCATTACCAGAATCGCCACAAACAACCGTTTGCTCTGCTACAAATTTCCACTTTTGGCGGAGAAACTGTACTGCCTGTCCTTTATCGCTGTGATGGGGTACGATGTCAAGGTCTATACCGCTACTGTAGATTAACTTTACATTTAAACCACTTTGTTGCAATTCTGATTGAAGTTCTGGTAAAACCCTTGCAGATGGCTCTTCTTGGAGGAAAAAACTCACCTTAAAAGGACGCTGTTCTGAGTTTGGCTGCGGAACTAACTCAGGAAATTGAGTCGTTTTTGCGACTACAACGTCACGGTTCCAACCAGATGAAAGTTTTTCTGACCATTCTGAATCAGGATTGCCACTACCGTCAAGGTAAATTTCTGTTCCCACAGCTAAAATCAGGGCATCTGGTTCTAAAAGATTTTTTTCCTCTTTGAGTTCTTGGTAAAGAACAGGCGATCGCCCTGTCGCATACACAACCTTACTGCCATGTTCTTGGCGTGTCTTGTGCAGGCGATCGTTGAGTTCGGTCAGCGCATTGTCATCGCCAACCAGAGTATTGTCTAAATCGGTTACGAACAGGAATTTAGCCACAGCAACCTCTTTTATTAGCTTTACCACCAAAAAGTTTATGCTGATTTGGCACCAATCTCATCTGTTTTCGTTTTTAGATAAGCAAGTTGACCAGTTATGCTAAAACCATGATCTGATCAATCTAAACGATTTACAGGCGTTGAATTTAATATAGTCAGAGAAATTTACAATCATCATCAGCCCTTGAGGTTCTAACTAGATCTATGGAAAACCGGAGGATTTTGGAGTGGCGACCATTTTTAGGTTTTTACATAACTTAGTAACTGCCAAGCGAAATCCTCTCCACAGCCTCAGAACCCGATTAGGGCTGGCAATTGGCGGTGTTGCCTTTGTGCTGTCAATTTTAGCAAGTCTGATTGTCGGACACACTACCAGCGAACAGGTCAAAGTCGATGTTGGTCAGTCGCTAGCGCAAATCGCTTACCAGATGGCTGATAAGTTAGATCGAGGGATGTTTGAGCGCTATCGCGACATTCAAATTATCAGCGCACTGGATATCATCCGCAATCCAGATTCTGTCTCACAGCAGCGTACACTCTTAGAAAAGCTGCAAAGCACTTATACTGATTATGCTTGGATAGGTTTAACTGATAACAAGGGTATTGTTCAAGCCAGTACAAGAAAATTATTAGAAGGCAAGGATGTTTCTCAAAGACCTTGGTTCATTTACGGGCGAAGAGCAACCTACATCGGTGACGTACATGATGCTGTAAAACTGGCGAAATTGCTACCCAATCCGACGGACGAACCACTGCGTTTTGTAGATATCGCGGTTCCTGTAATGAATCTTCAAGGTCAGCCACAGGGTGTTTTAGCTGCCCATTTAAGCTGGACATGGTCTAAAGAGGTGGAAAAATCTCTATTGCGTTCAGTGGAACAACGCGACAAAGAAATGTTTGTCCTCAGTCAGAATGGCAATGTTTTGCTAGCCCCCCCCAAGTTCCACGGTGTCAATTCCCTATCCCTTAAAAGTATTAAAGCAGCGCAACGCGGGATCAATGGTTATCTGATTGAGAATTGGTCGGATAATCACACTTATCTGACTGGGTACGCTCAAAGTGTTGGTTATCGGAATTACCCTGGATTAGGGTGGTTAGTGCTAGTACGGCAAAAAACTGATGTCGCATTTGCTCACATAAGGCATATACAACAGCAAATATTTATTGCGAATATGATACTAGGTATATTGTTTGCTGTTTTGGGTTGGCTTGTGACAGCAGCAATTACCAACCCGATGTTGGCGATCGCCAAAGCCGCCAACTACATCCGTCAAGGTCACAAACAAGTTAAAATTCCCGTCCTGCAAGGTCAAGATGAAATCGCCAATCTCTCTCGAAACATCAGCCAGCTCGTTTTTACTTTAACCCAACAAGAAAAAGACCTCAAGGCAAGTAACACCCAATTGCAGGTAGAACTCACCTCCAAGCTATTGGCGCAGGAAATGCTACGACAAAGCGAAGAGAAATTTCGTCAATTAGCAGAAAACATTCAAGAAGTTTTTTGGCTTCAAGACTTCAAAACCTCCAAAATTATTTACATTAGTCCTGCATACGAGCAAATGTGGCAACGCAGCTGCGAAAGTTTGTATGCTAACCCTAATTCCTGGTTGGAACCTGTTCATCCAGAGGACAAAGAGCGCGTAATTATTAACATTCAGAACAATGCATATAGCACCTACCACAATGAATATAGAATCGTGCTACCTGATGGATCTTTACGCTGGATTTGGGATAGTAGTTTTCCAGTTTACAACCATCTTGGAGAAGTCTATCGTCGAGTCGGAATTGCCCAAGATATTACCGAGCGTAAACTTGCAGAAAAAACACGTTTGGCACTAGAGAAAGAAAGAGAAATTAGTAAACTTAAATCCGACTTTATTGCCATTGCATCTCACGAATTCCGCACGCCTTTAACGACTATTTTGTTATCTTGTGACTTTCTCCAGAACTGTGGCGACAAATTATCTTATGAGAAAAAAGAGCGACATTACAATAGAATTAAATCAAGCGTAAAACATTTGACTCAGATATTAGAAGATGTTTTAATTATCGGCAAAACAGAAGCAGGAAAACTTAAATTTGAACCAACTCCCATAGACTTAATCAGCCTTTGCTTAGATTTAGTCGAACAGCTACAGTTGAGTGCTGGCGAAAAATATCATCTCAACTTTGTTGAGCAGTGCGTTTACGGCTGCAAAAGAGAAGACCTACCTGTGATGGATGAAAAACTGCTGCGACATATACTTACCAATTTACTTTCAAATGCCATAAAATATTCTCCACAAGGAGGTACCATTCTCTTTGAACTTATTTGTAACCATAAAAGTGTGATTTTCCGTATTCAAGATGAAGGTATTGGCATTCCAGAAGAAGACCAGTCCAAGCTATTTACCTCCTTTTTTAGGAGTAGTAACACAGGCAATCTTCCCGGAACAGGACTAGGATTAACTATTGTCAAAAATGCAGTTGAATTGCACGGAGGACAAATTACTCTGGAAAGTCAAGTGGGTGTAGGTACAACATTTACCGTGATACTGCCGCTGAATAAAACAGTTGCAGTGGAGAAAATCTTGACAAAAGGAAGTGGTTAGTCGTTAATCAAATCAGTCGAGACACTACAATGCCTACTGAAGCGGTAAAATGTGGGAACGTAGGGAGTTCACTCTTCTATCATCAAGTCGTTTTTAATTAACCGTTTTTGTAAAGCAACAACAACAGCGGTGTGGCGATCGCCTACTCCCAATTTATGCAAAATGGCATGGACATGCACCCTAACTGTTCCAGGTGTAATGTAGAGTGCAAGCGCAATTTCTTGATTGGTTTTTCCTACTGCCAATAGCGACAAGATTTCCTGTTCGCGATGGGTGAGAGGATTGGATAGTTTTGAGCTATTTTCTGAGTCTGGTTGAGACGGATCGAATGCAAATGTTGAACGAATTTCTTTGGTTGCAGTTTCATCCCACCAAGATGCCCCAGCAGCGACAGAACGGAGTGCCAACACCAATTTTTCAGCTGCAATTCCTTTGAGGCAGTAGCCTTGGGCACCTACCTCAATTAACCGCGCAATCAGGGATTTTTGAGAATGGGAAGTTAAAACTAAGATTGGCAGATTGGGATTTTGCTGCTTAATTTGTCTACACGCCTCGATTCCCCCAATTCCTGGCAATCCCACATCTAAAAGCACCACATCAAGAGGATTTTGGTTGACTAACTCAATAGCTGTTTCACCATCTTCAGCCTCAGCGATAATCTCTAACCCAGTTTCTTGTTGCAGCCGAACGCGCAAGCCCAAGCGGAAGAGTTCATCATCCTCAACTAGGAGAATTTTGATTGGGGTAGATGGCATCTCACACAGTTAGAGAGGACTGAAATGGATAAACGGGGAGTTTGAAAGCAAAGATAGCACCTGTGGGTACTCTGTTCTCTGCCCAGATTATACCGCCATGTGCTTCAATAATTTGGCGAGATAGGTAAAGTCCCAATCCAGAGCCTTTGGCTTGCCGGTCGCTATGCCCCTGGTAAAACCGCTCAAATAAGTGGGGGAACTGTTCGGGCTTGATACCCGCACCTGTATCCAAAATTTTTACAACTTGATACGACGTTTGCGGCTCTAACAGGACTTCAACATGATCACCGCGCCGGGAATGGTTGATAGCATTTACCAAGAGATTGGTAAAAACTCGCTGAAGTTGCAGGTTATCACCCTTAACCCAGAGCGATCGCCGCCAATCAGAATCACCATAGTTCAACGAGAGATAAACACGACGATTTGCAGCTAAATCAGCGAGAGTACCAGCCACCTCTTCTGCCAACATCGCTAAATCCACAGGTGCTAAGTCAAGCTTTAAGCCTTCAGTATCATTGCGATAGACATCCAACAAGGTTTCTAGGAGTTGTAGGGAAGTTTTATGACTACGTACCATCGTGGCTAAAACTTTCTGCTGTGCTGGCAAGACTACACCAAATTTCTCTTGTTGAAAGGCTTTGAGAGTTTCGATTGCTCCCAGCAACGGCGTTTTTAGGTCATGGGTGAGTGTGGAAGCAAAGTCTTCTCGCAGTCTAACCAATTCCTCTTGCGCGTCTAGCTTTGCGCGTGTCAGGGCGATCGCTTCTTCTGAACGCCGAATGCGATCGCTTAAAACACCTGTCACAATCAACGCCATCGCGGCGATCGCTCGATCAGCAAATGTGGAAACTTGAGTCACTTCACCCACAGGCACCCACATATTCAGCATGGTTAAGCATACAGCAACGAGCGTTGCATAAAAGGTGCCAAGCCGACCTAACCAGGAGTTCGCCAACAAAATCGGTCCCGTGTAGAGATACCCAAACACGTATTCACTTGGCGTAGAGAACTCCAGAACTATAACAAATGTAAATAGACTAGCGATGAGCAAAGACTTGCCTAAACGCGATTCTTTGCCCGGCAATCTAGCTTTTAAAGATATCATTCATTAATTGCTTATTGCTATAAATTATGTTAATTCAACCAGTCAAATTAAACTTATATATTCATTTTATCCTGTTTACCATATTTACAATAACAAAAAAGCGTTTATATAAAAAATATACTTGGGATATAGATATTACCTAAACAACTTAAACTTTTACATACACTTGCAAGTAAACGCTGCATATAAAAAAGTAAATTTTGTTTTATATCCTTCTATAACTTGTTTTTTTTCACAATTTAAATAATGATATAAGTTGATACGAATGAGAGAACATTTTTCTCGAACTCGCAAAAATGCGTTTATGGCATTAGGTTTAACAAGTGTAAAAATTACGCTCAATAGCTGCCATTGTGGCATGGTTTTAACTACCTTGCAGTTGCCAGAAAAATGCTTGGTTATGGGTATCGTTAGAGATAATCTACTTATCTTGGCGAGTGCAGAACCTATTATTTGGTATGGAGATTATGTACTGGCTATTGCCTTAAGTCAAGCCTTGGTTCCCGCGTTGAAAGTAGCCCTTAACAAAAAGCATCCAATTCATTACTCACACAAAGAGTGTTTCATCAAAAATTTGACAATACGACAATAATGTATCGGGAGCTTCTTTAATTCATGTTACAAGGATGGATTCAAATTGCTATGACGTTACTCATCGTTATAGCAACGACTCCCGTGCTTGGGAGATATATAGCTCGCGTTTTCCTTAGGGAAAGAACACGGCTTGACCCTGTCATAAATCCGCTAGAACGAGCCATTTATACCTTTAGTGCAGTGCATCCGCAGGAAGACATGACGGGCTGGCAGTATGCTAAAGCAGTGCTGTATAGCAATCTCGTCATGGGGATTTTGGTATACCTCATCCTGATGTTTCAAGGATTATTACCACTTAATCCCACAAGGCTTGGTGCGCCTAGTTGGGATTTAGCACTGCACACCACTATCTCCTTTCTCACCAACACAGACCAACAGCACTATTCTGGCGAGACAACCTTGAGCTATGCTAGTCAAACTTTTGCGCTTGGTTTTTTAATGTTTACCTCGGCGGCGACGGGTTTGGCAGTAGGTATTGCCTTTATTCGTGGTTTAACTGGCAGACCCTTAGGCAACTTTTATAGTGACCTCATCAGGTCAATTACACGAATCTTGCTGCCCATATCTATTGTGGGGGGATTGTTGTTAATCTTGGCGGGTGTGCCAGAAACCTTCGCAGGTCCAGCAACAGTAACCACCCTAGAGGGTGCAACTCAGGTCATTGCCCGTGGTCCCGTTGCCCACTTCGAGATGATCAAACAACTGGGAGAGAACGGCGGTGGCTTTTTTGGCATTAACTCAGCCCATCCCTTTGAAAATCCTAATGGGTTCTCTAACTTGCTAGAGACTTGGGCAATGATTTCCATCCCCTCAGCGCTGATTTACACCTACGGTGTGTTTGCCAATAACCGCAAGCAAGCATGGTTAGTGTTTTGGATGGTCTTTATCATCTTTGTCTTCTTAGTAGGCATTGCAGCAGTCGGTGAGTTTCAAGGAAATGATCTCATTAATCCCCTATTAGGAGGACAGCAACCGAACTTAGAAGGCAAAGAAGTTCGATTTGGTTGGGCGCAAACAGCACTATGGGCAGTCATGACCACAGCAACCATGTGTGGTGCAGTGAATGGAATGCACGATTCCTTAATGCCACCAGGTGGTTTTGCCACTCTGTTTAATATGTTCTTGCAAATCATTTGGGGAGGTCAGGGAACTGGCACGGCTTACTTGTTTATATACTTGATTTTGGCGGTGTTCCTGACTGGGTTGATGGTGGGACGGACGCCAGAATTTTTAGGACGCAAAATCGAGAAAAAAGAAATCGTCCTTGCCAGCGTCGTCTTGTTAGTTCATCCCTTTGCCATTCTTATTCCTTGGGCGATTGTCTTTGGCTTTCCCGATACCCTGTCAGGCATTAGTAACCCAGGTTTTCATGGGGTTTCGCAGGTGGTTTATGAATACGCTTCAGCCGCAGCCAACAACGGTTCTGGTTTTGAAGGATTGGGAGATAACACCCTTTGGTGGAACCTCAGCACCATTGTCAGTTTGTTGGCAGGGCGTTATATCTCCATCATCGCCCTACTGCTACTAGCGGATAGTATGTCTCGCAAGCAACCTGTTCCTGTGACTTCAGGCACCTTGAGAACTGATACCAGACTCTTCACAGGAGTGACAGGTGGCGTGATTTTGATTCTTGGTGCCCTCACCTTCTTCCCCGTACTCGTTTTAGGTCCTCTGGCAGAAGCATTTCAAATTGCCAGAGGCGGATAAACAATTCAAAATTCGCATTCATGAGAAATTCAAAATGGAAATATCCACGAAACGGCGACAAGAAAGCAAACACAAGACCAAAGTCAAACAAGCCGGACTCTACAGGCAAGCATTTCGGCAAGCATTTGTCAAGCTGCACCCGCGTCATATGCTCAAAAATCCGGTGATGTTCTTAGTATGGGTAGGCACGATTATCACAGCACTAGTGACGATCGCACCAAATCTCTTTGGTCCAACTCCCGGTGACAATCCCAGATTATTCAATGGTCTGATTACCCTGATTTTGTTCTTTACCGTTGTCTTTGCCAACTTTGCCGAAGCCGTCGCCGAAGGACGGGGTAAAGCGCAAGCAGATGCTTTGCGATCCACAAAATCCGATGTGAAAGCTCGTAAACTTCTTCCCGATGGTTCCATTCAAGAGGTTAATTCCACAGCTTTACATCGCGGCGACCAAATCAAGGTGATTGCTGGCGATATCATCCCCGCCGATGGAGAGGTCATTACGGGTGTTGCCTCCGTTGATGAATCTGCCATCACTGGGGAGTCTGCACCAGTATTGAAAGAACCAGGGACAGATATTGCCAGTTCCGTCACTGGAGGAACACGTATTATCTCTGATGAACTGATCATTCGTGTCACATCTGACCCAGGCAAAGGCTTTATTGATCGGATGATTGCCTTAGTAGAGGGAGCTGCCCGTAGCAAAACGCCTAATGAAATTGCCTTAACAGTTTTGCTGGCAGTCCTTACCCAGGTATTCTTAGTGGTTATTGCGACTTTACCTACGGTTTCTGTATACGTACAATCACCAGTTAGTATTGCCGTGTTGATTGCCTTGCTGGTGGCGCTGATTCCCACCACCATCGGAGGATTATTAAGTGCCATTGGGATTGCCGGGATGGATAGAGTCGCCCAGTTCAACGTGATTGCCACCTCCGGACGCGCGGTAGAAGCCTGCGGGGATGTGAACACCTTGGTATTAGATAAAACAGGTACAATTACTTTAGGGAACCGCTTGGCAGAGGAATTTATTCCCGTCAACGGTCATTCCCTTGATGAAGTCGCAAAAGTTGCGCTGGCGTCCAGTGTGTTTGATGAAACACCAGAAGGAAAATCCATCGTCAAACTAGCAGAGAAATTAGGGGCAAGATTAGATTTTGACCGCAAGCAAGCAGAAGGTATCGAATTTTCTGCCAAAACGCGCATGAGCGGCACTGACTTACCGAAGGGAGTACAAATTCGCAAAGGTGCTGTGGATGCGATTAAAGGATTTGTCCGCTCCCGAAATGGACAGCTAACTCCCGAACTTGATACAGCCTACGAGCGAGTTTCCAAATTGGGTGGAACCCCGTTAGCTGTATGTCAAAACCACGACATCTACGGAGTGATTTATCTCAAAGACATCATTAAACCGGGCATTCGAGAACGGTTTGATCAAATGCGGCGCATGGGGATAAAAACCGTTATGCTCACGGGAGATAACCGCATCACTGCCTCTGTCATTGCCCAAGAAGCCGGAGTCGATGACTTTATTGCCGAAGCCACCCCAGAAGACAAAATTGAGGTGATTCGTACCGAACAAGCGCAAGGAAAGTTGGTTGCCATGACTGGAGATGGTACTAATGATGCTCCAGCTTTGGCACAGGCAAATGTGGGAGTGGCAATGAATTCTGGCACGCAAGCGGCGAAAGAGGCTGCCAATATGGTAGACCTGGATTCTGACCCCACCAAGTTGATTGATATCGTCACCATTGGCAAACAACTGCTAATTACCCGTGGCGCACTCACCACCTTTTCCATTGCCAACGATGTCGCCAAGTATTTCGCCATCATTCCTGCTATCTTCGCCGGTATTGGCGTTGGCAGTCTCAACATTATGGGTTTGGCAAGCCCCGAATCTGCGGTCTTGTCAGCCTTGATCTACAACGCCTTGATTATTCCTGCGCTTATCCCATTAGCACTAACTGGTATCAAGTTTAGACCGCTAACAGCAGATCAACTTTTGCAGCGCAATATTTTTATCTATGGACTCGGTGGCGTAATTGCTCCTTTCATTGCTGTCAAAGTGATTGATGTGCTGATTACTGCCGTGGGTTTGGCATAATTACGATTTTGGATTTTGAATTATGGGATATTTACCACAAGATTTTTTTGAAGTGTTTGCCTTCCTAGCCTGCAAACGAAATCGCATTCCTTTAAGTCTATTTTTGCTGCTGTGTTTTAACGTGCTGCTAGCACCAGCAGTACAGGCAGCAACACCAGGAGTATCACGTTCTGCATCTTACACCATTGCCCTCCTGGGACTTGTCACCCTAAGCCTGTGCGTTTATTTATTCGTTGTCATTTTTCAACCGGAGAGATTCTGATGAGTCAGCCGCGCCAAATCAATAAAGCTATTCGTTCTACCATTGCTTTGTGGCTGCTAACAGCATTAATCTATCCGTTATTCATGCTGTTTTGTGGACAGATAGCGTTTCCCTTCCAGGCAAATGGAAGCTTACTCACCAACCCCCAAGGAACAGTCATTGGTTCAGCATTAATTGGTCAACCCTTTAGGGGCGATCGCTACTTCTGGAGCCGTCCCAGCGCTATTGAGTACAGCACCAAACCCGAAGTTGCCACCACAGGAGTGACAGGAGCCAGCAACCTCGCCCCCAGCAACCCCGACTTACTCAAACGCATTCAAGGGGAAGCGGCACAGCTTAAAAGCGCCAATATTCAGCCGATCGCCGATTTAGTTTATACCTCTGGCTCCGGTCTAGATCCACATATTAGCGTAGCAGCAGCCCAAGCACAGGTGCAACGTGTCGCCACTGCCCGCCGTATTGACCCCAACCAACTTCAAACCCTAGTAGCCAAAAATACCGATGGCAGATTCCTGGGTATTTTTGGCGAACCCGGAGTCAACGTCCTGAAGCTGAATCTGGCATTAGACGCTTTGCAACCTAACGTTTAGTCCTCGTATATGTTCCATTCCTCTACCCCCTCCCCCGACACTTCCTACATCCGCCCTGCCCGACGTGGGAAGCATAAGATTTTTATTGGTATGGCTCCAGGTGTCGGCAAAACTTACAGAATGCTGGAAGAGGCACATCTTCTCAAGCAAGATGATATTGATGTTGTCATTGGCATCTTGGAAACTCATGGACGCAGAGACACCGCTGTTAAAGCCACCGGGCTAGAGGTGCTTCCTAAAAAAGCTCATATCCATCAAAACATCACCCTGCAAGAAATGGACACGGACGCAATTCTGGCACGCTCCCCCCAACTTGTGTTGGTTGATGAACTCGCTCATAGCAATGTGCCAGGTTCACTTAGAGAAAAGCGCTACCAGGACGTGGAAGTGATTTTGGCTGCTGGAATTGATGTCTACTCGACCGTCAACATCCAGCATTTGGAAAGTTTGAATGATCTTGTAGCGAGAATTACAGGTGTCGTGGTGCGAGAGCGCATTCCCGATCGCCTGCTTGACGAAGCTGATGCTGTTGTTGTGATTGATGTCACACCAGAAACTCTAGAAGAGCGCTTGCGAGAAGGCAAGATTTATGCAGCTGACAAAATCGAGCAATCCCTCAAAAACTTCTTTCAGCGTCGTAACCTAATTGCTTTGCGGGAACTGGCATTACGAGAAGTCGCAGATACCGTTGAGGAAGAAGCAAACACCTCCACCTCGGTCGGACAGACTTGCAATATCCACGAACGAGTTTTAGTCTGTGTGTCTACCTATCCCAACTCAGTACAATTGCTCCGTCGGGCGGCACGCATTGCCAATTATATGAATGCCCGGCTGTACGCTGTGTTTGTAGAAGCCCCCGAGCGTTTCCTGACCAAAGAAGAAAGTTTACACATCGATACATGCAAGAAACTGTGCCGAGAGTTTGGCGGCGAATTTTTACACGTCAAGAACCACAACGTCGCCAAAGAAATCGCTCAGGTTGCAGCAACTCATCACATCACCCAAATTGTCTTAGGTGAAAGCCAGCAATCCTCATGGAAAAGATGGCTCAAAGGTTCCTTTACGCAACGATTAATGCAGTTAATCAGACATCAAAAAATAGATTTACACATCATTGCCACTGAGAAATAACTGAACAAAGATCACAACTGCACCGCTAACTGTTGGCAGAAGTTCACTTCCGTGACAATGACTGCTCGCAGCCGTCCCAGAGTATCGACTATTCATCCTTTAACGTTTCAATCAACAAATCCACCTTCTGCTGTCGTTCCTGCAAAAAACTTTCACACTGACGTAAAGACTCAACAGCCGGTGCAAATTGGTCAAACACCTCTTGTAATTCCAAATCACCCGCCTCAATGCGAGCAATAATTCTCTCTATTTCAGCAACCTTAGGTGTAGGCAAAAGTTTGTAGGTTGGGTTGAACGAAGTGAAACCCAACAAAACCTTGCATTGGATTAATCTTGAGTTGTGCGACGCACCTCCATACATGACTACTCTCCCACAGTATTTAAAATACGGGCGTAGAGAGCATCAGCAACTCTAAACTGTGCGGTTGCAATTAGGTTATCAAGCACAGGTTTGACAGCTAAAATCAATCCCTTTTGTTTGGCTTCAACTAGAACACCCAACAACCCTATAATCCGCAATCCTAACCTATCAGCTTCTGCTCTACCTCGTCGTTCGTCGATAAGCAGCAGTTCGGCATTCAGTTCAATAGCTAGCGCAATAGCTTCACATTCACCGAAATTCCTCACCCCGGAAGCCCCTGCTTTCCAAGCATGGGGAGGAAGGGGT
>NZ_CAWMYC010000097.1:46638-107982 GCF_963872035.1 Scytonema sp. HK-05 | reverse complement strand
TGCAAGCCCCTGCCTTATAGGCATGGGGTTGACACTCAACTGTTAGGTCGTTGACCTTCATCCAATTGTTGCTCCAAGAGGGTTACAATTAGGGGGCGGTTTGTTACTTGTCGTACCTCAATCCATTCGAGTGTCTTGACCTCGCTGGAACCTGGAACAAGAGTTGCTGTACCCGTCAGTTCCTGATAAACAGCTTCTGGAATCAAAATTTTACTATATAGCTGCCGGAGTAAATCTAATTGACCAATTGCAGCAAGGCTAGTGATTGGCGAAGTATCACTGACAATAATCACAACCTGCCTAACTCCCGCAAGTTCTTCAAATCGAGTTCAAAATCTTCAATGTCATAGGAGTAAAGAGGAATTTTGCGTTCTTTAAGTAACTGCTGAAACTGTATTTTATCTATTTGTGCAAACTTGCTGGCGTGTCCAAGCGCAAGCTTTCCAGACTGAAACAATAGCAATGCAACTTCCTGCTTGAATTCGGCTTCTGTCATCCCGCAAGCACGCAAAGTTTCATCTGATATGATGACGCTCATAGTTTCCTCTTGTTAAAGATAGTACAGACATTTACTCCTACTCTTCTTCTAGCTTAATCCAAGCTATACATTGAAATATTACTGTTTCAAAGTGTTTGATTTCCGACTTTTTCTTTTTCTTCCGACTTTATCTTTTTCTAGCGTAAATAGAATAACATCCTTATCAACTAACATTTATTCTTCTTTCAACGTTTCAATCAACAAATCCACCTTCTGCTGTCTCTCCTGCAAAAAAGCTTCACACTGACGCAAAGACTCAACAGCCGTTGCAAATTGGTCAAACACTTCTTCTAATTCCAAATCACCCGCCTCAATACGAGCAATAATTCTCTCTACTTCAGCAACCTTAGCCTCATAATTCCAACCTTGATTCATAAAATCTCTTGGCGTCCTTGGCGTCTTGGCGGTTTATCACTCTTACTCTTACTTGAGTCAAATTTTTTGAATATTAAACCACAGATGAACACAGATGCACACAGATAAATTATCTGCCTCCATCTGCGGTTCTAAATAACCATAAACTGGATTTTTGCAAGACATCTACTTTTTAACTTCCGTAACTTTCACTTTAACCTCACCCTGACCCAACTGAACCAACAACTCCTCGCCCACAGCTAACTCAGCAGTAGAACGAGCGATCGCACCATTTTGCTGACGTACCACCGCATAACCACGCTGCAAAACTGCTTTGGGGTCAAGAGTTGCCAACTTTTGGCGTAACATCTCTACGTGCTGCGTTGCTTGCTGCAATTGCGTCGTTGTTGCACGCACCAATTGCTGACGCTTCCAACTGAGTTCCTGCATTTCCTGCTGCACTTGTCTATCCAAGCGCAAGCGCCGCAAGCGGTTTCGCATTTCTTGGAGTTGGTTTTGTGACGTTTTCAAACAAGAATGTACGCTTTCATGTAAAGCAACAACTCGTTGCTGATGCTGAGGATATAATTCCGTCAGTGCTGGAACAACCCGTTCCGCCGCCGCCGTAGGTGTATGTACGGAAGCATCTGCAACTAAATCTACCAAAGACTCATCTCTTTGATGACCAATTCCTGTAATCACTGGAATAGAACAACAAGCAACTGCTCGCACGACCCGTTCATCATTAAAGCAAGCTAATTCCTCAACCGCACCTCCACCCCGTGATAAAATCAGCACCTCAGCACGTCCATCCTGTTCTACCCGTTGAATGGCTTTCACTATCGACTCTGGCGCTTGCTCACCCTGTACTGTAGCAGGCGATAAGATAACGTGTAAACCTGGATACCTTTGCTTAAGTGTTTTTTGAATATCACCCCAAGCCGCAGCAGTGGGTGAAGTGACAACGGCGATCGCCTGGGGATGAGGAGGAAGCGATCGCTTTCTTTGCGGCTCAAAAAACCCTTCCGCCTCCAACCGTTTTCGCAGTTGCTGGTAGCGTAGCGCTTGCAAACCAACACCAGCTGGCAAAGCTTGCCAAACGGAAAGCTGATATTCTCCCCTTTGAGGATAAAGCCGAATACTTCCCAAGATAATTAACTGTTCACCTGGAACGGGTATCTGTGCCAGTTTTGCCAATTGGCTATTCCACGCCACACACTTAATAGCAGCACCACCATTTGGATCTTGCAGCGTAAAAAATAACCCACTGCGATGATGGCTCTTGCTGGAAACTTCTCCAGTCACCCAAACTCGTTGCAATTCCTCATCTTGTTCTAGTAAAAAGCGGATATAGTCGGTTAACCCAGCGACTGAGAGCGCTGTTTCAGCAATCAGATCAGGATAATCAGCAGTCATCAAACCCTATAATAAGTGCAAAATAATTATGCAAATCCTAGCAAATATCGCATCCTGGCAGATTTTGGTGATGTCGTTGTTCAAGTAGAAGGCAGATATCATGTTGCGCGCGAAAATTTGCTACATAGTTGTTTATACTTACCCAAACGAAACGGCAATTGAGCTAGGATATTGTCACACTTCGTTATTGACAAGTTATTCTCTAGCAAAGTGTGTTTAAATAAATTAGTATATCTGTTCTACTCCAACTCCTAAACCCACACTCCCGAGATCCATATATAGAGGCTCTGAATGGCTATTAACACCACTGATGTTGCTGGCAAGCAAAAAGCGCTCAACATGGTACTGAACCAAATTGAGCGTACCTTTGGCAAAGGAACAATTATGCGCTTGGGCGACGCTACCCGGATGCAGGTAGAGACGATTTCCAGTGGGGCGCTGACCCTGGATCTGGCGTTAGGTGGCGGTTTACCCAAAGGACGGGTCATTGAGATTTATGGTCCAGAAAGTTCCGGTAAGACGACATTAGCACTGCACGCGGTTGCCGAAGTGCAAAAAAGCGGCGGTATTGCTGCCTATGTTGACGCTGAACACGCTCTTGACCCCACCTATGCTGCGGCGTTGGGTGTTGACATTGTAAATTTGTTCATTTCCCAACCTGACACCGGGGAAACAGCTTTAGAAATTGTCGATCAGCTTGTCCGTTCTGCTGCGGTTGACATTGTCGTGATTGACTCTGTAGCAGCACTCGTTCCTCGTGCTGAAATTGAAGGCGATATGGGTGATGCCCATGTTGGTCTTCAAGCAAGATTGATGAGCCAAGCTCTCCGTAAAATTACTGGTAATATCGGTAAATCTGGTTGCACGGTTATCTTTCTTAACCAATTGCGCCAAAAAATAGGTGTCAGCTACGGTAACCCAGAAACGACGACTGGCGGTAACGCTCTGAAATATTATGCTTCGATACGTCTAGACATTCGCCGGATTCAAACTTTGAAAAAAGGCACAGAGGAATTTGGTAACCGCGTTAAAGTCAAAGTTGCTAAAAACAAAGTTGCACCACCTTTTAGAATCGCGGAATTTGACATTATCTTTGGCAAAGGTATTTCTACTTTGGGTTGTCTTGTAGATTTGGCGGAAGAAACTGGTATCCTTGTCCGCAAAGGAGCTTGGTACAGCTACAATGGCGAGAACATCTCTCAAGGTCGAGACAACGCCATTAAGTACTTAGAAGAAAAGCCTGAGTTTAGTGACAAAATTAAGCAGCAGGTGCGTGAAAAACTAGAAATGGGGGCTGTTGTTTCTGCTAACTCTGTGAAGAAGACAAGCGAAGACGAAGAAGAAGAAGAAGAAGAATTAGAGTTAGTCGAAGAAGAATAACAAAGCGTGCTTTTGCTTGCAGTTTGGTGTGTGGAGCATCGCTCCACACACTTAATTCACAACAATCCCCGATAATGAATAAAAACTAAAATAGCCGCCCAAGAACCCAAGGCAACTTTTACTGCGACTAGGATGTTGAGCACAGGGATAACCCCGCCGCTGAAAAGTGCGCCCAACTCTCCGTGCGGTAATTCTAATCCGGCTAGAGTGATAACCGACAGGACGATGAAAATAAGAACCGAAACCTTCTCCCATGTAGCGGCGTGCCAGCGCTGATAGATTGCCTGCATCCACTCCGTTGATGAGGTAATCGCAACAAGACCGATCGCCGTTCCGCCCGCAACTCCAGCCGCAAAACCACCGCCCGGACTCAGATGCCCCCGAATAGCCAGTTCGATACCCACCATCGCGGCAATGGTTGCTCCTAGACGCGCCATAACAATCGATGGTTGATCGGTGAACTGATAGATCGCACAAAACGGTCTCTCATTCGCCAGTAGAAACTTTGCACCCATTACCGCGATCGTAAATACCACCACTTCAAAGATCGTGTCATACAGGCGATTCCTGAGAATGACAGCCGTAACTGCATTAGGTACTCCACTATCTTTTACAAGCGCTTCAACGATCGAGAGCGATAAGTCCGGTGCCGGATTGGGCATGATCAGGAATTTGACGAACAGCGCTATCCCCGCTGCAATATAGACCCATTTCATTTATGTTCCTCCCCTGAGGAGAGTGCATTTACATAGGTTAGGTTTGTCGCTGGTGACGAAAGTTCGGTTCGCATGATGTCATAGAGGCGTCGAACCCTAGTTGTGGTGTGATAGGGTTGCTGTTCGTCCTGACTCGCTACGGGGTCTTGATTATCGTACTCTCGTCTGACACAGGTCGCATGGACTTCTTTGTCCATCAGCGCCCGGTGCAAAGCCTGTGTATTCGTGTACGGGACTAGCTCAAGACGCATATAGTGTTTGCCGAAAATTGTTCGTAACTCATCCATCAGTTGCCCTAAATGGGACTCGTCATCTGTCTCGATTGCCTTTGGCACTGCGCTTTGCGCAATCGCCCCGTCTTCGAGTACACCAAGACGCATCACCAGCGATGAACGCACTGCGATCGCATAGAGAGTAATCGCCAGCAGGGTCCCCATCAATGCTTGGGTCAAAGCAACATCCGCCGCCCCGAAAACCGCAAATACCAATGCCGCCACCGCTCCCACTATTCCCTGGATTACCAGGGCATGGTATGGATTGGTCTGAAGTACCAGCATGAGTGCGGACAACGGCAGCAGGGCGGTTATGACATAGATATAGCTATCATTCATGATTGATTCCCTCCACTGCTGGAACCGTATGCCAACACATACCCCAGCACTGTATTCCAGATTGCTAAGGTGATAATGCCAAGGATGAGCAACGGCCATTCGCTAGGTACCTTCGGCAGGAGCAGTCCTACCATGATGAGCATGCTCCCTAGCGTATCTGCAACCGAAAGAGTATGCAGCTTGAATAATACCGAGCGATCGCCGACCAGGGGAAAGGTTCCCCAAAACCAGAAGAAAATCCCTATACCTATGCAGGTGTAACTAAGCGCGGTGATCATAGTTCATTCATGCGTTTAAGGACTTGTGCCAACAACATTAATCCGGCATTACCCACACTCAGGATGATGACCCCTACAACACCAAGCATCCAATCATCCCGTAAGACAGATACAACCAGGAGTATGATTGATGTCTTGGTAGCGATACTGGCAAATGCCAACATCTTCTGCCAGATATTTTCATCCTGCCAAGCCTCGTACATGGGTATGAGCAGAGCCAGAATCATTGCAATCAGTGCCAAGTTCATGCCTTTTTCCTCCGGCGCACCCAGTGGACTTCGTACCAGCCATTTTCGTGATATTTCAAGACAATGGTCTTGGGCGTAAAAGTAATCAGAAATATATCCAGGAAGATGAGTCCAGGTGTCCGTCCGGGTTTGACTTGTTCCATCGTCACATCTTCGTAATTATGGGGACGGAGGATCATTTCAAAGGCTTCCTTATATGCCTGCGGAATCGCCACGAGGGTTTCCCACAGCGCCCGCAGCCAGTCCTTTAATCGTCCTGGGGTTTTGGGGCGTCCCGGTAATAGGAGTGCGATGGTGACACCGATGATGATATTTGCCACACTCAGATTAGCGGTGAGCAAAAACCAGATGGCCAGTCGCAATATCAGATTCAGATACCCAATCATGCCAACACCATCCAAAAGAGCAGGATTAACATTAGACTCATCCCACCGATCAGATGCTCAAATTGCTCCATAACACGGGGCAGCTTGAGTACGGATCGTTTGAAAATCAAAAGATACGCCAACCAACCCAGGCCAATAGTTGCCAGTGGTTTCACGATATTCTCAAGGCTATACGCCTCGTAATAGACAACGTTTGCCGCAAACAGACCACCGATCAGCAGGATCGCCGCTGGCCAGAAACCGGGCTTTACTACCTCCTCGCCGTCCGCTTTATGCGGCAAGAATATGAATTTGGCAAATGAGATTGCTGTTCCCAAAGCCGCAACGTTCATGGCGATCGCATGAGCGGGCAGAAGATTCTTCGTCGTCAACACCTTCGCCCCAAAGCCGGACAACAAGGGAAAGCCTGAGATCGAGAAGCTGGCGATAACCAAAGCAATCCAGACGGTTGTATTGATCGGCTTGTGTTGCAGTTCCTTGAAATTTCGGCTCGGTAAAGCACCCGCAATCAGGAAGAGTGCCGATTTGACCAGTCCGTGAGTCAGTGCATAAAAGCCACCTACGACTGGGGCAGCGAGGATAAAGCCTAACTGCGAAACCGTATGAAACGCCAGCATCCGCTTGGCATCCTTTTCAAAGACGGCATAGAACACGCCTAGCAGGGCTGTCCCAACTCCGAAAATCCGGATGAGTGGATCGACCTCCGCCACCATCAGCGCACAACGTACTAGCGGATAGACTCCAGCTTTGACCACAACTCCCGACAGTAAGGCTGATACCGGCGTCTCCGATTCGGAGTGGGTCAACGGTAGCCACAATCCCGATACAAACACCCCCCCCTTAACCAAGAGTCCCAGAAAGATAAGGGCAAGCGCCTCCGGCGGTGCCCCGCGCAAACTTGCAAAACTAAACGAATGATTGGTCTGATAGGCTAGAACCGCGCCCACCAGATAAAACAGCATTGCCGTGTTGCTAATAAACAGATAGCGCAAGCCAACCCAAATCGAGCGATCAGTGCGAGTATAGGTAATCAAGAGAAACGCGGCAATCCCGCTCACCTCTAACGCCACGTATAAACTGATAAAGTCTGCACAGGCGAACGCGGCATTGAGGCTGCCATGTAAAATGATGGCTTGTGCATAAAAGAAAGTCGTCTTATCGCTGTGCCAACAGTAGAGGATGACTGCGGCTGTTACCAGCGCATTGGTCAAGATAAAGTAGCCGCTTAACTGATCGACTATTAATGTGACGCTGAAATGATCGAGTAACTCTAGTTTCAGGGGCGACTGTTCGACAAATAGCTGCAACGCATATGCAGCCGAAGCAAATGCCGTGAACAATGCGAGGGTTTTGTCAAGTTTGGGGAACAGATAAATGGTGAACCCCAAGAAAAACGGTAGTGCGATCCATGCAAGGGTAATGGTATTCATGGGGTATTGCTCTTCTCGATCTCGTTGGTTTCCAGGGTGGGATTATCCCGTGCCAGCTTCATGACACCGACCAGCATTAAGCACTGAATCGAAAAGCCAATCACAATCCCTGTCAATATGACCGCCTGGGGGACGGGATCGGCGTAAGCCCCATTTGCGCCGTCTGAAATAATGGGTGTGAATAAGCCATCTCGCGATGCAATCAGCACGTAATAGGCGATAACCCCTGTGCTCATGACATCCATGGAGATGATCTTCATAACCAGGTTCTTTTTAAGGATGATGCCCAAAAATCCGCAGAATATTGTTGCGAAGACGAATGCTTCTAACACGGGAATTGCCTCACAGAATGTCTCTAAAACTTACGTGTTTCTGTGTCTTAGTTAGGTGGGTTAAAACGATTGACAATCGCTCGCTGCCCAGAGAATCATCGGTGAACCTACTGCTAAACAAGTCCTAAAACTTTCTCAATTTCTAAAATTTCTAAAGTATGCCAAGTTGTCGGCTGCACAGGACGCTGTGCGGTCGTGGACAGATGAACCATGAGTAAATACTTATCAAACCGTGCTAAAACATATATAGCACGATTAAATAGTGCCATACTATAGCAGCACTATAGAAAAGTGCCAAGATAAAGCATAGACTGATGCCACATTAAACCACTTTGCGAGTCACTAAGCCATTCAAAATGCTCTCACTCAAATGAAAGAATCGACTGATGCCAGAGCCATGCTAAACTTTAGCACTGACTCACGCGCCGACAAAGTCAACGGCTTGCGAGATAGTCAAGCTCCAAATCAAAACGTCATACCCGTGAATCTCTTAAATTTGTCAGCACCGTTTGAATTAGTCGGGCGGCAGGCTCAATTTCAACGCATCACGCAGGTTTTAGCGCATGATGGTGACTTGCTAATTGCTGGAGTGCCGGGAAGCGGACGGCGGACTCTGGTACGGCGGGCGGCTCAAGAAGTTGGCGCTCAAATCTTGGAGGTTGACTGCATCCGAGTTACCGATGGTCAGCGCTTTGTGCAATTGCTGTGCGAGAGTATAGACCAGACGTTTCAAACTGCAGCCGCTCGATCGCCAATGCAAGAGTGGATTGAAGGCAAGGCATGTGGATTATTTGTCCTGAAAGACGAAGCAAGTGGCAGACAGCGGCTGAAACCCGTTCGGCCAGAGAGCCAAGAGCAACAATGGAGAGCATTTGAGGTATTACTCCATCTTCTGCAACAGTTAGCGGAGTTTTCGGGCAAACGGGTGGTGCTGATTTTGGAAAGCTTCCCCCACATTCGCTCTTGGGATCGCAATGGAATCTGGGAAACGTTCTTGAGGAACGAGATTCAGCGTCAAACTCAGGTAAGTTATGTATTAATCGCCACGATCGCAGAAATCAGCATTCATCTCGATGAACCTGGCAATAATTTGGAAATCGTGCAACTGGCTCCCTTAGCCGATGATGTTGTCGCCACTTGGGTTCAGGAGGGCTTGCACACCGAAGGGCTGACATTCGATCCGCGATCGCAAGCGCTGGAAATCTTTGTCAATGCGGTGCAGGGACACTTAGGCGATGCTTCGGCACTGGTGCGACGCCTAAAGTCGCTACGAGTTTCTGACGGGCTAATTCGCGATTGGCACGTCCAGCAGGCAATCCAAGAACTCCTAGCTGACCTATCGATGGTCTTTGAGTCATTACTCATGCTGCTTCCCGCCAATCAGGCGCATCTTTTAGAGTCCTTGGCGTTAGACCCTACCGACAAGCCGCAAAGTCGAGATTACATTCACAAGCATTACCTGTCCAGAGGGGGCTCTCTCCAAGGAGCGATCGCGGGATTGCAGCACAAAGGCTTGATTTACGGTGCTGAACAAGGTTACCGACTTGCTCTGCCTCTTTTTGCTTTGTGGCTTCGCCAGCGCCTGAGTTAAATTCACTCACTCTAACCGAACGAGTCCGCGTTTGATGGCTAGGGTAGCGGACAGAATTTTTTGTAGGATGCGTTAGCCTTGGCTAACGCATCCATCGCAAAGGACAGCATGGGTTAGCGAAGCGTAACCCATCCTACATTTCTTCACGTCGAGCTAGCTTGAAAAAGCACCCGACCAGGGAGCAGGGAGCAGGGAGCAGGGGAATTATGTAATTTTTCATGGGTGCTGGTGAACCAGCGCTCTCCGGCGGGAAACCCGCCGTAGGCGACTGGTGAACCCGGAGGGTGTACCCAGTTCATCATGGCTACTTAATTGATGAGTTGTTGAACAATTTTCTCTTATTAAAGTGACAAAATACACATCATATCTAGACGAGCTTCGCAAATCACAACAAGCCTTGCTTACCACAGGGGCGCACAGTCATCCAATTCGTCTTAGCTAGTGCTAACTGCTCTTGAGAAATGTTGGCACCTGTCAGATTAGTTCCACAAAGATTAGCTCGCTGGAGATTGGTATTGTTAAGATTGGCATAGCTAAGATGTGCGCCTCGTAGGTCTGCTCCTTCTAAATTGGCATAACTGAGATAAGCCTTGGTTAAATTAGCGTCTTTGCCTGTACTACTTTGTACACACCTCTACTTACCACTTTGTCAACATTTGGATGTTAGAGGCGTTTGCCCTGCTTATTGTACGGCTTCGTTCCTAAGAGTAGAGCCAGGAAACGCCTCGCCAAATTTAGAGTGATGAAGAGTAAAGGTATGTAGTGCAAGTATCAAATTACTAGTTCGCCTCTATACTGGAAAAATATTTACAATTAGGTAAATAAATTTTGAGAAGGTGACACGCAATTGACTACAGCAGAAAGACTAGAAGCAATCACTGAGCGAGGAAAATTTGAGCTTTTAGTAACTTCAATACTTCGTAAAGACAACAGAGATTATGCAGCCATTGTACATACTGGTATTAATGCCCAGGGAGAAACTATTAAATCGCCAGTAGACGGATTTTGCCAAGTTCCTGGGAGTATTCCTCCTCGCTTCTTACTGGTGGAACACACCACAACAGATAGAGATGGGCTAGAAAAAAAGTGGCTGTACGACCATAGCACCGCTAAAAACGCCAAAGTCTCAGAGAGTAAAGATGGCGACCTCTTGAAAGCTGGTCGTGAAGCGCAGAAACTCAGAAACAGCTTCCCTGATGCTAAATTTACAGTCATCTTGACTACAAACCAACATTTACCTAAAGGCATCGAACTTATAAATAAGGTATACAAGAAGGCAGCAGAACTTGGGGTTGATGTCGATATCTGGGAGCAGTCCCGGTTGGCTGACTTTTTAGATTCCAATTGTGAAGGTCAGTGGCTTCGTAAGCATTATCTTGATATTAAAGCTGAGATGTTATCTGAGTCTCTGCTACGCGATCTTTGTGAGCAGAGTTTAGCCAATTATGAAAAGGAATTTTTAACACATCCTAACAGTTGGGTTTCCCGTGATATTGACAGCAAAATTGAAAAAGGGGCACAAAGTAACGCCTATACAATTCAGCTTTTGATTGGGAAATCTGGCTCTGGCAAAAGTGCTGCTGCATATCGAATGTTGAAAAAGCACTTAGCGTCTGGTGGCTATGGTTTGTGGGTTTCTAATGAATTTCTTAGGGAATGTACTTCCTTTGAAAATGTAGTTGATAAAATTTTACGAAACCTTTCTCCCAGTTTATTACTTGATGCAGGAAGAGCAGCACTACAAATTATTCCCGCACGTTCACGGTTGCTACTGATTGTTGACGATGTTAATCGAGCAGATGATCCTACAAGATTGGTAGAAAAACTTGTTAACTGGTCGAAACCACAACAGTCAAGTACACCTAATTCACAACCTATATTTTCACCATACCTTGTTATTTGTCCTGCTTGGTCTAAAAATATCAGTTCTATCAGTCCTGATTTTAAAGAAATGTCCTGGGTAGATCAAGTTTTTATCGGCTCTATGAATCCAGCCGAAGCAATGACTGCTGTTCAAAAAATCACTTCATTCGCTAGTGTAGAAATCACAAACATAGAAGCGTCTTCTTTAGCTACAAAGCTAGGAAACGTCCCTATCCTCATAGCTTTATTTGGTTCGTTATTATCAAACACTCAACCAACTCAACCATTGGAGTTAGCTAATTTAACTGAAGACGTTATTGAAAGATTTATCAAAACTTCTATTAATGAATCTTCTAGCTCAGGTAATTTTCTAGAAAATGAGTATCGAGCGGCTTTGTCTACCCTAGCTACTTATATGTTAAAAAACCGAAAGCTTTACCCACTCTGGACAGAAATTAAAAACTGGTTGAGGGAATCTCCTGACGATTTGGATGCATTGCGGGAGCTGCTCAGACATAATAAATTGTGCCGATTAACTCAAGAAGACAGATTTATTTTTCGTTATGACCGCATTCAAGAAACTCTCTTAGTAAAGAGTATGATTAAGTTTCTGGCAGAAACTAGTTTAAACCCAGACATAATACGGGAGCCATTCTATGCAGAAATCATTGGTAAAGCAATTGCTATCTCACCACAAAATAGTGAGTTTCTGCGAGAACTGCGACATCATCTTCCCTTAGCATTAGTAGAAGCAATTAAGCACTTTACTACTCCTATTAATAATTATCATCAAGCAATAATTAAAGAAGTAAAGGAATGGTCGGATACTGGTGTTGCAAATGGTTCTGTTCCCAAATCAGGAATTGATGCAGTATGTTGGAGTTTGGTAGAAACTGACTCTCCAGTTGTGTTGGACATAACTGAGACATTTTCGACCTATCCACTAGTTCTTCTAGCCCGTCTACGTAATGGTTGTGTTGAAAGTGGTATTCGCTACTGCATCCTGGTTGACTTTTTCTACAATAACAGCTTTCCTAATGAGGTACTTGAGCAGGTAAAACGTTACCAAAAAGAGAAACTTTTAACAAAGTTGGGGCAGGTACTAAAATCCTGCGACATAACAGATGAATGGCGAAATGGGGCTTTGCTTCTTGCTGGTTTTCTGGGATTCTCTGAGTTAGAAGAAGATGTAGTAAAATGCTGGGAACTCGCAACAAACAAGACACTAGTCCTTCATGGTACTACTTGGGCGGCTATTCAAATTTGTAGGCTAGAGTCTACCAATCTCTTAAATTTAATCGTGAAACATTGGAACGAACTATCAGAAAAACACGATTCAGATTCTTTCTCCAGTGTTGATTGGAACCTTGAACAACTAGCTTTAATATTGGCGCGCTGTTCCCGTGTAGACATAGTTAAATATATTACAACTCTCTTTAATGCATATAGTAAATTAAGCCATTCAATTGTTTTTATCTGTCATTATATTGAACAAGAAGATGTGGTAGAACTTCTTTTTCAAAGTGCTGCTGATATTTATAATCAAGGTGAAGCAAATGCTGAAAAATTACCACCTTGGAGAAGCATTCTCTCCCAAATCTGTGCCCAGCTTAACAATGAATGTTTATTTGATAGACGTAAACTATCGTCTACTTTTATGAGCCGATTAAAAGTCTGGTGGGAAGGAACGCAAAATAATGATTTTGTAAAGAGAGAAGCATTTTATTTATGGTGTGCAAGTACTGACAATAACCAAATTAATATTTTAAAAACAATTCTATCTGATTCGCCTTTCTTTTATAGTGCCGTAGAAAGGCGTGCAAAACTGGGAGATAAAAGCGTAGTAAAGGAACTGCTTTTGCTTTTGCCAACTAACTTCCACTTATTCTCTGTTGCTCACAATGTATTTTGTGAGGATATTATGCTTGTGGCTCAAATTTTTTTGGAAGCATTACAGAAGACTATCCCTACAGACTTCTCTGGTGGCTGTGAAGCTGAGCATTATATACTCTCAAAATTTATTACACAAATTCCTGTGAAAGACGCGGAGATTTTATTAGAAAAGTATTGGAATTATCTAGGGTATAGTTCTATATTTATATTAACAGCTTTATACGTAGGGACACCTAAATGTATAAAGCTTGCTACATCTAGTATAAATAAATGTTCTAGCAGTATCCCAATCTTCCATTATGTTAACTATATCTTTGGCTTTTTAGACCCAGAGAAACAGAAGTGTTTGAATGTGCATAAATTAGACAGATTATTGCCCTATCTCAATCATTTAAACAAAATTACTATAGAACATATAGCAACAGCCTGTAAACAGATGCAAATACCTGAATGGGGGCATAAAAATCTTTCTAATTATATTAGCGAACAAAAACGAAAACTTTATTACCCTTCTGATGACGATTTACTTGAAGAGCTAAATGAAATCGCCTTGCATCAAAACAGTGAACGGCGAGTAATAAGCTGGTTGAAACAATTTGATGACATTCGCTATACTCCAGACCAACATCATTTATTAAGCGTTGTAGACTGCTGGCTTGCTTTTAATTCGACAGTAAAAGGTCTTAAAATTGCTGCCGCTTATATTCAAGCTATTGGTACTCGTAAGGATTTATCTATTTTGGATCAATACACAATAGAAGGCTCGCCGGATGAAATCGCCAAGATAAAAGAGAGTGCTCGATTTGCTGTTTATAGACGTTCTTTAATCTAGTTCGTTTACCGCAAAGAACTAATTTACTACAAAAATCAACCCGCATTGCTTGGCAGCCGTGGCTGCCACAAACTCTCCCTACAACTATTATCATTATTCGCTTTCATACCTAATTTTCGCAAAGTCCTGCGTTATGCAGTGTTGGGGAATTCCACGTTGAACATCAATCTTTAATATTTAGATGCGTTCGCCCTGGGCTAGGTCAGGGTGGAAACGTTGGGTTGATCAAGGATTTAGTAACCAATGGTAGAAACACTGAGCCATTGCCAGGGCTTCAAATGGGTAACCCAATGGAAAAAAATGGGATGGTTGATCATGCTAAGAGTTTGATTGCAGCACCAGGAGACACAAGAATTCCTACCCCAAGCATAATGTAAGCAGCATTATGGATTAGAACTGCCAGTAGAGGTTGTTTTCAGCACAATCTCTACTTGCTCTGCTCGAGGGTTGTATCCCATATTAATTACCAGGTGGCTCGTACCAAGGCTATTCTTTGTGAAGTTTTTCTGCAACTATACTCCTAAGATCTAGACGAGCTACTGAAATTACAACAAGCCTCGCCTACCACAAGGGCGCACGGTCATCCAGTTCATCTTAGCTAGTGCTAACTGCTCCTGAGAAATTTTGGCACCAGTAAGATTAGCTCCACAAAGATTAGCTCCCTGGAGATTGGCATTGTTGAGATTAGCATAGCTGAGATCCGAACCTCGCAAGTCCGCCCCTTCTAAATCGGCATGACTCAAATAAGCCTTGCTTAAATTAGCGTCTCTAAGATTAGCTCGGTTGAGACTAGCTTTTGTAAAATTACTATTGTAAAGATTAGCTCCTTGGAGATTGGTTTTCACCAATTGTGAGGAATGAAAATTTGTTTGTGATAAGTCAATGTCTTGCAGGTTAAGCATACTCAAATTGTATAGGGCAAAATCCCGTTTTCCTTTTAAGTAGTCTCTTAACAAACCCTGAGTATCCAACCGACGGGAAGTTTTTGAATTTTGACCAGTATTACAGCCAGTATGAGTGCTGACTAAAGTTGTTGGTTTTGTCACAACTGTTGGTTTTGTTTCCACTGCATATGTGCCAGTGGTCTCTCCTGTTTTGGCTCGTTTTGGCAGAATAGCAGATCTCACCTGTGCCACCCCAAGTCCTGAGACAGCAGCAGGGTTGATCGAGAAAACACCGGATTCTTCGCAATTTTGGGACATTCGTTCTTTGCTGACAGTGCAGGATTGTACCAACATACTTTGTGCCAAACTATCCAGATAAGGCTCTAGCTGCAACGCTGTGAGAACTTCCTGTGCTGATTGGTAGCGATTGCGAACTGATATTTCCAGCATTTTCCGCAACACTACGGTTAAATGGTTGCTCGTTTGCACCAGTCGCTCCCACAGCATTTCACCTGTTATCTGGTTGTAATCTAAATCTTTAGGGGGTTTGCCACTTAGGAGATAAATGCACGTCACTCCTACAGCATAAATATCGCTGGCGAAGACAGGACGCATTGCCATTTGTTCTGGAGGAGCAAAACCAGGAGTCCCAATGGCATATGCAGTTAATGCTGTTTGCTCGGTAGGGTTTGCTAATGTTTGGCTAACTTGGTTTTTAACGGCACCAAAATCAATCAAAACCAATGTACCATCTTGAGCGCGGCGAATGATATTGGTAGGCTTGATATCACGGTGAATCACTTTTCGCTCGTGGATGTATTGCAGCAATGGTAGGAGTTCGCTCAAGAATTGGTTCACTCTTGCTTCGCTGAAAACTCCCTTGCGTTTGATCTCTTGTTGTAAAGTGGGACCATGAATGTATTCCTGAACTAAGTAAAGTTGTTCCCCGTCTTCAAAATAGTCCAGCAGCCTTGGTATTTGAGGATGATTGCCAATCCGATCTAAAGTTACGGCTTCTCTCTCTAAGAGTTCCCGTCCCATTTGCAAAACTTGTGGTGCTGTTCCTGAAGGGCGTAGTTGCTTGATGACGCAACTCGGTTCTCCAGGTAAGGCTTGATCTTGAGCTAAAAACGTTGCTCCAAAACCACCTTGACCTAATGGTTTGATGACTCGATAGCGATCGCGCAACAGCAGTTGCGAGCCACAAGACTGACACCTCTGGCTATACGCGGAATTTTCCGGATTGGGACACGTAGCATTTATGCAGTAGCTCATGAACTCTTAACTCGCTGCACGAAAAATAACGGGGAGCGTTTAACTCTAATCTCATTATTAAATTGCAAATCATCTCTTACCAGGTAAATTTCTCTAAAATTCTATTGAAGAGTTGCTAAAGTTCAGCGAATTTTACATGAAGCAAGCGTAAATCTACGAAAATTCACTATTTTGCTGCTCTCTAATTGTTTCTCACTCATTGTTTCATTCCATTGCCATAGATGAGGCGAGTTGACATTTGGGTAATTTTCTTACAGCGCTTATTCTTATGATTAGACCACAAATCGTAGGTGGGCATTGTCCATAAAAGCTATGTGATGGACATTTGAGATATTCGTGAGCAGTCCGCCCTTGGGGGTTCCCCCCGTTGAAGGAACTGCGTTCGCCGTCAGGCGTGCCGGAGCCACACCCGGAGGGCGGCAATGCTCACAAAGAAAGAAAACCGCTGTATTGCAAATAAGAAGTCATTCTTGTTTCTATTCAAAAATTTCGCCAACCTTAGAAAAACAAAGTATTTTCCTGTCACTAAGACTATTTTTTTGCAAAAAATAAGAAGCTCAAATTCTCAAAAGGCTTTGTCAGTCAAACCCTGTTGATTTTAGATTTTGAATTGGGGAATATCTCTATCTAAGTAGAAACACGCTATCGTCGGTATAGGTTTTTATATTAACAACATATAAAAAATTTGAATTCTCTTCCAATATATATGAATACTTGTTCATATATAATATATGAATCTTAGGACGATTCAGGAGAAAATTATGACCAACGTAAGCCAATTAAAATGCGCCTGTGAACCTTGCTTATGTGTTGTTTCCTTAGAGGATGCCATTCACCCCTGACGGTAAATACTACTGCTCACAAGCCTGTGCTGAAGGGCATAAAACAATGCAAGGCTGCGGTCACACTGGCTGTGGCTGTTAAAAAAGGACTGGGGACCCTTGGACTGGGGACTAGGAATTTTCTTCCCCAGTACCCAATCCTCAATTCCCAATACCTAATTTACAGAGTAGACATCACATCTTGTGCGGCTTTTAGCGTCCGCTCAATATCTTCTTCTGTGTGCGCAATGGAAGTAAACCCTGCCTCAAATTGAGATGGTGCTAGGTAAATGCCACGCTCCAACATACCGCGATGGAACCGCCCGAACTTACCTGTATCTGACTTTTTGGCATCCTCGTAGTTATGGACAGGTCCATTCGCGAAGAATAGACCAAACATCCCACTGATTTGACCGCCGCAAGCTGCGTGACCTGTTTCTTTAGCAATTTGCAGCAAGCCATCGGCTAACTTTTGAGTTATGCTGTCCAAATACTCGTATGTACCTGGTTTTTGCAGCAATTCCAGCGTTTTAATTCCAGCAGTCATTGCCAAGGGGTTACCAGAAAGCGTTCCAGCTTGATACACCGAACCTGCGGGAGCAACCATTGACATGATATCGCGACGACCGCCGTAAGCTCCTACTGGCAAACCACCGCCGATAATCTTGCCTAAAGTTGTTAAATCAGGGGTGATGCCAAACTTCTCCTGTGCGCCGCCGTAGGCAATGCGGAAGCCCGTCATCACCTCGTCAAACACCAATAACGCTCCATGCTCGTGAGTTAGCTCTCGTAGACCTTCTAAAAAGCCAGCATCGGGAGCAATAAACCCAGCATTGCCTACAATTGGCTCTAGAATGACACCAGCAATTTCGTCGCGGTTTTCTTCAAACAGTTGCTTGACAGCTTCCAAGTCATTGAAGGGAGCAGTCAGGGTGTTGGTGGTAGCTGATTTAGGAACGCCTGGAGAGTCGGGTAAACCAAGTGTGGCTACACCAGAGCCTGCCTTTACTAAGAACATATCGGCGTGACCGTGGTAGCAGCCCTCAAACTTGATAAGTTTATCGCGTCCGGTGAAAGCTCGCATCAACCGCAGCACTGCCATACAAGCTTCAGTACCCGAGTTAACAAATCTTACCATTTCGATGCTAGGAACGGCATTGATGACCATTTCTGCCAGTATATTTTCTAACACACTAGGCGCACCGAAGCTAGTCCCTTTTTCCAAGGCTTCATGGAGTGCTGCAATCACCTCAGGATGAGCATGACCGCAAATGGCTGGTCCCCAAGTGCCGACATAGTCGATATATTGGTTGCTATCCACATCCCAAATGTACGCGCCCTTGACATGGTCAAAAACGATAGGTTGTCCACCCACGGATTTGAAGGCTCGCACAGGGGAACTGACTCCTCCTGGCATGAGATTTTGGGCAGCAGCAAAGATTTCTTGTGATTTTGTAGTTTTAATTGTTGTATTTACCAAGGTTCTCTCCTACAGTGAGAATAAAAAGCTCTATCCTAGGATAGGGGTAAACACTGCCTATAAGTTATATCGTAGTAAATTACTAGAACTTATATCCTAGTAAACTAGCTGAACCAGGAAAATAACAATATGTTGTACAAGTCCAATCAAGACTTGCCAATCGAGATTCGCGCTCGTTTATCAGAGGCATACCAGGATTGGTACCGAGCTGCTTTTAACTCGGCAATCGACTGGTACGGTGAAGCAGCAAAGGCTCACAAAGTGGCGTTGAGTGCTGTTAGGATGCAATCCGCAATGCATAAAAGTGTCGTTTAAAGTTAGGGAAGAAAGTGAGTAAAAAAAACATATCAGATGCCGTATCTAGAATGGTATCGTGAACGAAGGAGCTATTTCTAACAGCAACATTGCATCTGGTATGTTTTCTTCCGATTTACACTCACTACACCACGCCATTCCTGTGGAAAAAATTCGTTACGATGAAAAGGGTCTCGTGCCAGCGATTGTTCAAGATCATCTGGATGGCACTATTTTAATGATGGCGTGGATGAATCGGGAGTCCCTACAAAAAACTTTGGAAACTCAAGAAACTTGGTTTTGGAGTCGTTCTCGTCAGGAATTGTGGCATAAGGGAGCGACTTCGGGTCATATTCAAAAAGTAAAAAGCATCCGTTATGACTGTGATAGTGATGCGCTACTAGTTGGGGTAGAACAGGTAGGAGATATTGCCTGTCACACTGGTGAGCGCAGTTGTTTTCATCAAGTTGATGAAAAAATTGTTCCACCACCAGGGGATACATTGTCGCAATTGTTTGCTGTGATATGCGATCGCCGCGATAACCCAACAGAAAGTTCCTACACCTGTAAGTTGTTTGCAGGCGGTGATAACAAGATTTTGAAAAAGATTGGCGAGGAATCTGCTGAGGTGGTGATGGCGTGTAAGGATGATGATGCAAATGCCATTGCTGGGGAGGTAGCTGATTTGTTATATCACACTTTGGTCGCTTTAGCTCATCACAAAGTTGATATAAAAGACGTTTATCGCAAGTTACAGGAACGGAAAAAATAATTCATCATTTCTATTGTGAGGGTATGACGACCAGTTGCCAACTTGCTGACTGGGGAACCTCCTCCAAAGTGACTTCCAACACTTGCTCTACCCAACTTAGGTGACTCACCTTGACACCAATCGCTTCAACCTGACTACCAGGGGCTAAGCCAATCCAGCGGATGCGGAAGTTGCGCTCTTTTGGCATGCCGTGGTAATTTCCCCGCACTGGCTCACAGGTGAGAAGATGACGGTGAGTCGAAAAGCGTTGGGTAAATAGGCGGCGACTGCCTGCATCAGTGCGATAGGTTGCACTTTCACCATCATCCTCGTAAAAATCTAGTTCGCCCTCTGCCCCCGCATACACTTCCAAGATTAGGGAAGCAGGTGGTGCAGTGCCGACGCGGAGTGAGACTTCACCAAGAGGTAGAATCGTGCCAGCACGGACAAATACTGGCACTTGGTTGAGGGGAACCCAAAGGTGCAGGTGCTGATTTCCTGGGTACGATTGATTTGTTTCCCGTTGCCACCAAACTCCTGAAGGTAGGTAGACTTGCCGATAACCGCCAGCTTCAACGACTGGGGCAACCAATAGGCGATCGCCTAAAAAATACTGAGTTGGTACCTGGTAAGCTTGTGGCTCTTCAGGATACACCAGATACATTGGGCGACACAGCGGCAAACCAGTGTCGTAGGTAATTCGGCTCAAGTGATACAAATACGGAACCAGTTGGATGCGCCTTTGAAAGGCTAGACGGATGGCTTGCAGTACCCGAGATCCATAAGCCCAAGGTTCTCGCTGACCGTGGTCTGAATGTAGGCGTACAATGGGACTAAAGCAGCCGAATTGCACCCACCGGACAAAAAGTTCCGGATCGATTGTCGGCACGCCCAGCACGTGGTTGAAAAAGCCTCCTAAATCATTAGACCAATAAGCCACCCCCACATTACCCGCTCGTGCTGTAAAATCCACTAGTAACTGGAGAATTTCCCAGTGCGAGTATGTGTCACCAGAAAACTGCAATGGGTAGCGGTGCGAACCAATTCCACCTGCGCGCGAGAGAATCAGGGCACGGCGATTTGTTTTGGCTTCTAAATGAGTGAAATAGACATGGTTAGTCCACAACTGGGAGTTTACACCCGGATGCGTAGCATTACTACCGTCAATCCACCAAAAGTCGATGCCTTCCTCCTCACGGGGGCTGTGTAGTACCTCCATAAACAGGCGTGCCTCCTCTTGCTCTGCCAGATTAAACAGCAGCCAGCCATCTTCTGGATCAGTGGTATTGAGTTTGTTCGCGCCAATATTATCTGGGTGCCAAGTATCAAATATCCACTCGACTTTTGGGTTTTTCACCGCGAAAACCTTACCTGCTCTGACGTCGCTGGGATCTAGTCCTCTTGCTGCACAAAGAGCCTGGAATTGGCTGTCACCGGGTGGGACTCCTTCAAGATGCACGTTAGCGCCAAAGTGCAGCCCACTGCCGTGTCCCCAGTCCAAAAACGCCTGAGGATCGGGGAATAAATCGCGATCCCAGTCCCAACCGCACCAACCGGAACCGTGCCAATCGACATCGAGCATCACAACGTCCAGAGGCAAAGCGAGTTCGTCAAAGTGCTTGACAAGTTCGTGATAATGTGTATCGCTTATCTGAGCGAACTGGGAGAACCAAATACCAAAAGCCCAACGTGGCAGCATTGGTATACGTCCGCACAGCTGCACAAAGTCGAACAAAGCAGCGGCGTAGTCTAAACCGTAGGCAAAGAAGTACCAGTCTTGGCAATTCGAGCCACGTTCGCTAAGCCAATTATCGTCTATCACGGCGCTGGCAGAATCGTTGAGTACGCTGTAACCACTTTGGCTGATAATTCCAGGGGGAAAGTGATGCCATTGTTTGAGAAACTCTTGTAACTCCGGAGGCAATTCCTGAGAACGGTAGCGTTCCAGATACCAGATGGGCGGTTCCTCAAAGTCAGTGGTTTCACCGCGATCGCGTAGAGTTTTGTGGATTGATATTAGGGATTTGTAGGGAAATTCTTGAGTATAGGGATAGCTTTTTTCAACAGAGGCTGGATGAACTCCTGTGGGGTAAAAGTTTCGGTGGGTGACGTCGAGGCTGGTGAAGGTGCCGCCCAAGTTCTGGGTATCGACGGCGGAGGGTGTCCACCTTCTTGAACACTTCCCCATTTGCCAGTGGATTTGCAAGTTAGCGTCGTTGAATGGCTCAGCATCAGGTTGATAGACGATCTGGATGTACTCAGTATGCAGGTTCAGCACCCCATCGTTTGTAACGCTGATAGCTTTGAAAGGCAGGGGTTCTGGGCGCTTAATAACAGCAACGGTGGGACGATCCTCAAACTGACCACCTGCTGACCATTCCAGCCGCACCAAACCATTACCCAAGGCGCTAAAACGGGCATTTCCGCAGACGATGCTGCCGTTGAGTTCGTTGTATTCCACCACTTGAAATTTCTATGTATCAATTTTAACAATTTTGCCTTGTTGATTTAGAGGCGATCGCGACGCCTCTAATCATTAATGAGCGTGGACAAAGCTGGACTATGTGGCATAACTGTACCCATCGTGCCGTTGGATTTTATGTACGTACTTATACCTCACCGGGCTAATCTTGCCGTTAACAGTGACCATCTCAAACACTCCAGTGGCTCGTGTTACTACCCTCTGACGTGTGTCCCAGCAAATTTACCTGTTGGGAGGGTGGCTCGTACCATGTCGCCTGTTCTAAAACCAAAATGGAACTTGATATTAGAACGGTGTTTGATGGGAAAGCCAAATTTGTTTGTGATGCACATTTGACGGTTGCCGTGTCCGATTGCTTTTATTAACAATGGCTTGACACCTTTAATGTTTAGAGTGGGCGTGGACTTGCCAACACAAGCTGCATCAATCCAATGCTGCTTGTCTAATAATTGGCTGCTTCTGTTAAACTTGGTCAGCCCACCAGAGGCAGTTTCAACAGGTAATCCAAACTGTTTTAAGCACTCCAAAAGAGCAAATCTAGTAGTGTTAACTGCGGCTGCGTCAGAAGCAGGTTTCTTGGTTTGAGATAGAATCCTCTTTAACTTTTCAGGGTCTTTTTTGAGAAAGTCTTTGACATCTTTGGTGCCTTTCTTAACGTTGCATTTTTCACAACTCAAGGTCAAGTTAGAGAGTCGGTTAGAACCACCCTTTGCTCTTGGGTGAATGTGTTCTACCTGGAGAGGAATGTCTTTTGCGCCACAATAAACGCAGGTTCTATCCCATTTTTGTAACAAGTATTCTCGTGTCTCGTATCCGGCTAGGGTGCCTTGCTGGTATTCGTTCCCCTGAATATCAGGATTTAGCATAAGCTGCATATCAAAGCGAACTAACTCTTGAGAAATAGCGCCAATGCCAGCAAGTTTTATTAGCCTCTTGACCCAAGTTTTGATGTTTTCAACACGACTTTGTAGGCTAGGCGTTCGCCAATATGAAGGACGTTTTCTGTTATTAAAACGCGGTGCCCGATCACGAGTTTTACGAGCGCGTGCGCTTTTACGTATTTGTCTGCGAGAGGTTAAAGCGTCTCTAATAGCAAAACCTCTATGTTGAAGTGAAAAAGCAAAAACAACTTCGCCTGTTGCATCATTAACTAGTGCAAATCCAGTGGTCTTCGCGCCAGGGTCAATCTTTAACCTTAGTGGTTGAACGGGTGCATCTGGACGCGACTCTTTCAGTATTAGTGTGAAAGGAAACCTCCGAAATATTGCAGCTTTCCCATTTCTTAGTAACTGCCTTGCTTGGGCTGAATGAATTGGATCTAAAGGCTTTTTGTCAGTGTCGATTAAGAATACTTTAGGCATTACTGCCTCTCCTTGCGGGTGATGTTTTCCTAGTCAATGTTAGGAAGGCTTGTTGCGCCAAGAACACGGTTCTAGCTAAATACTCTGTTTAATTCTTAGCGATAGAGCGGCAGGCTGGAAAGCACCTGTTGGTATCATGACCTTCCTAACGGAGCCTTTCGGCTAAGACTGGCTATCTCTCCACCGGAATGTACTGGTTGTCCAGTTCTGTCCAGTGTTTAGCGGATAGCGATACTGCTACGTTCCTGCTAAGCCTATTGACTGGTGTCTCGAAAAAATTATATACGACTTGCAGTGAGATCGCCGTTAAAATCGGTTTTTTCTCTACTAGACCTGAAATTCATATTTTTTGTAATTCTTATCATTGACTGGAATTTTCCTCACTGATTCCACAGAGTTTCCACAGGCACTTTCCTATTTTCCACAGGTGCTTAACGCTGTTACAAGCTCTTGCTGTATTACTGGGGATTTCTTTCTCTTGCGGGCTGCGGTCTTCAGAAACTGAGTTTTTATTAAGAAAAATTACAAAAACAACCAGAAACCCTGATTATTTCGTAGAAAATTATTTTTTTTCAACTCCTTCTTAATATTTCGCAGCATTGACAACCCCACCCCCTTTTGACGCAAAATGATGCGGCTTGCTTTTTTAGTCCGTTGAACTGCTGTGTAGAATTACCTAAGCTGTTGCCGCTTTCTTGTCGGACAGGCGCTTGGGCTGTGTGTTCCCACTATGGCTTATTAGAGGCAAGTTTCCCCATTGGAGAACTTCAAAGGAGACGAATTTTATGAATGCAACAGTTAGCATATTTACAGAAATTCCCGAAACACTTCATGAATCACTCAAAAGCTACTTGGAAACACATCCAGACTGGGATCAAAAACGTGTACTGACGGCAGCGCTGTCATTGTTTTTACTTCAAAATGGGGATAGCGATCGCCGCGCTGCCCGGGTTTATCTAGAAACTTTGTTTCATCAGTGCTAAATAGAAATGCGTTGCCAAAATCAGGGGTTTAAGCAAAACTTGGAATTAATGAACCGTCAGTTGCTGCGTAATATCTACTGGAATGGTCACAAAGCGGGCATAGCGCCTTTGCGCGTTCCATAACCACCAACAGAGCCGCAAAGCCTCTGTTGGCGGCACAAGCTCAAGGCTTTGATTGATGTATCAGGGTTATTTTTTTCGGCGCTTTTAAGTGAGGAAGTTGAAGCACAATATGAGGAGCGCCATTTAGGTGATAAGCATCTTAAACGGCTAAGCAGTCCGTTTGTTTCCCTTCGTTAATGCAGCATATCAGCAATCAAAAATCTTGAGTGGCGGAAGTCGCCACTCAAGATTATCGCTTGCACCATCACGAATTTTTTTGAAGTTATCAAGCTTAAACGTAACAGAAATAGTCCGATGTGTTTGCCAGCACTTAATTTGCTTGGCTCTCAACAGGTAAAAATACTACTAAAGGATGAAATATAAAGTATGAACTGTTTCATCCTTCATCCTTTATGCTTCCTCCTTTAGACTTGATTATGGTTATGGTTATGCTCCAGTTCTTGAACTCAACAAATCTACACCTCAAAGCAATGCCTGGCTTTTGATTGTGTGGTCACTGGGAGCAAGGCTTTGTATTAAGGTTAATTTTTTAACCTAGCTTCCAAGTAAAACCATTGTCATTCACATATTTTGGCGGCAATATTCCTTACTATTGCGATTTTTCAGACGGCTGGATTTGAGAAGGGCATTCAAATTTATACCCAACCCCACGCACCGTTTGAATTAATGCTGGTTGGGTGGCGTCAGCCTCAATCTTCTTACGAATTTGACCGATATGTACATCTACAACCCTTTGGTCACCGACGTACTCATAGTCCCACACCTCCTGAATCAGTTCAGCGCGTCGCCAAACTCGACCTGGATGGCTAGCTAAAAAATGCAACAAGTCAAATTCCAAAGCAGTTAAGAGCACGGGTAAGCTGTTAAGTGTGACTTCCCGCCGTACGGGGTCAATCATCAGCTTTTCAAATACCAGGCGCTTCTGTTCTGCCGTAGTGACAACACGCTGACGCCTTAAAATTGCTGCCACTCTGACTTCGAGTTCTCCCAAACCAAATGGCTTGGTGAGATAGTCATCAGCACCTTTAGAAAAGCCGCGAATCTTGTCCGCTTCATCTGCACGGCTAGTTAGCATCAATACAAAAACTCCGTTACGGCTTTGCATCTCTTGGCAGAGGTTAAACCCAATCACGTCTGGTAAATTTACATCTAAAATCACCAAGTCTGGGTTAAATTGCTCAAACAGCGCTAGAGCAGTCTTACCATCTTCGGCAGCCTCTACCTGATAGTTTTGCTTGATTAAAAAGCGTTGGATTAAATTCCGAACCGCAGGGTCGTCATCAACTACAAGAATCTTGGCAGGAGCCATGACCATCACTTTGCACAAAAATTTATAGGATTAACAAGCGAATTCCGTCATAAAAGCGGTTTTCGCTTTGGGGGACAATATGTATCTACAAGGCTAAGGCATGATTTCCCTGATTATTCAAATACTAGTGTAATCAGGATTTTCAACAATGAGGGCGTAAATATTTTGGTAATGCCACCCCTGAGTTGTGTGTCTGGCTTTTTCTTGTCAACTTTGTGTCCAAAAGGCAGATGCTTTGACCTTAGCTCTGGCAACTGAGTAAACTAGGATACAAGCTTTGTCCCAGTTGCACAATAATTTAAAACGCTTCAATTTTAAATCTATATGCGGCTTTATGGCACAAGACATCTGAGGCTAAATTATTCCCAACTCAGTAAAGCTGCAGTAAATCGTTAAATCTGAAACAAAAAAAAATTGTTCATAAAAATGGCTTCTAGGTATTTTTAGCTTAAATTCTAGAGTAAAGCTCTGGTCAGTGAACGACATGAGGGTATACACGGAGTTATGGCTATATGTTAAAGTGACTATAGTTAAAATTACCAAATTAATGCCGCTTACCTATGCTACTATCCGGGTAAGACATACGAATTGACCAAAACATTGGTTTCGACCAACATAAAACTATAGTCGTTTTTTCTTTAGCAAGATATTGCCGCCGACTGAGGCTAAAGTGATAAACTCCCATGAGCGAGCACAATCCCTACGAAAAACTTGGGGTATCAGAAGATGCTAGTTTCGATGAAATTCAGGATGTTCGCAATCGCCTATTGGAGCAATACAGTGGCGATGCTAAACGTCTAGAAGTTATAGAAGCTGCTTATGACGCCATTTTAATGGAGCGCTTAAGGATGCGCCAAGAAGGCAAAATCAAAGTGCCCGAACGCATCCGGTTTCCAGAGCGCCTCGTACAACCGCCATCAAAAGAAAGTCTCTCCCCTCGCAAGCAGTCGCCTGCGTGGCTGCAACGAGCCCTAGATAAGCCAACTCCAGCCAATTTGCTGTTGCCTGGAGCTTGGTATATTGGATTGAGTGCCATTAGCGTGTTTTACCCAGTTGGACCAGCTGGAAACGACCAGATTTTGCAATTGGCATTAGTGCTTGGGGTGAGTGTAAGTATTTATGTTCTTAATCGTAAGGAAGGAAAGTTTGGTAGAGCCGTTTTATTAACGCTTATTGGTCTGATTACGGGCTTAATTGCAGGGGGACTAGTCGCAAGTTGGCTGCTACCCCAAATACAATTTTTGAGTTGGACAGACAATCAATTTTCTACGGTGGTAACTTTCGTATTGTTATGGCTTATCACTAGTTTTTTAAAGTAAATCGATTTTTGCTAAGTAGCTAGGCACAATGAAAGACCTGGGTTGAAAAAAGCCCACCCCATACCCCCTAAGCGCAAGCAAGGAGGGGGATTAACAGTTACCAGTTACCAGTTATCAGTTATCAGTTATCAGTGAGCCAGCGCCCTTTGGAGGGTCTCCCGCTCTCACGGCGACTGGCGTTCGTCGTTCGCTTCGCGTGTCCGTTCGCCCTTGGCGTGCCGCAGGCATAGGACATAGACGTGCCGAAGGCATACCCGAAGGGTTATCAGTTTCATCCTCCGGGTTAAGTCCCCCACCAATTGGATCGAAAGCGTTGGTGGTGAGCCACTGCGGTCTTGGGGTTTCCCCAAGTAGAGCAAGTGGCGTTCGTCGAAGACGTGCCGAAGGCATACCCGGAGGGCGGGTTTAAATCCCCCACCAGCCCGCTGGCGTTACTGTTCACTGTTCACTGTTCACTGTTTTAACAAGTTTTTCATGGGTAATGGTGAAGCAGCGCTCTTGGTAGGGTTTCCCCACCCAGGCGACTGCTGTGCCTCCTATGTCCTTCCGACACGCTGCGCGAACGGAGGAGATACGCTAACGCCGTCAGGCGTGCCGTAGGCATACCCGATAGCCGTAAGGCGTGGCGTCAGCCATAGGGTGTACGCAGTTCATGACGGCTACTTAATGGGCAATAAGGAATAGGTTCATCCGATTCCTTACTGCCCTATTGCGCTCTTCAAGCTGTTTGTTGTAGCGCTGTCTCTAGGACTAAATCCACAGCAGAACTTAAATCAGAGACAATTAAGTCGGGCTGGTAAGGTTCTAGTTGAGCGCGATCGCGGATGCCACACTCTACTGCTATGACTTTAATACCGTGTTTTGTGGCAGAAATGATGTCGGCTTCCGTATCCCCCACCATCCAAATATCAGAAGCAGGAGGGAGTTCCTGTATTGCCCGTGCCATCAACAACGGTTTATCGTCGATGTCACGGGTTTTCACGTAGTCGTTGCTTAGGCAGTAACAGCGATTTTCTGGGAAAAATTTGCCTAAATCGTGTTTTTTGAAGGCATAATCTAATTCCCTCACCCGACGCATCGTCATCACGACCAAATCAACACCCGCCTGTTGGATTTTTAACAGTGCTTCTACAGCCCCAGGAGCAAGGGTGTCGTACTCAAAGTAAGCTTCTGTATGCACTGTTTGTCGTCGCAATTGAGAAAATTCCTGTGCTTGCTCCTCATCTAAACCAGAAATAACAGCGATTTGTTTTTCCGGAATGCGCGATCGCTTCAACTGCCAAAATTCCGCTTTAGCAAGTTCTCGTACCTCTTGGTTTGGGCGTCGAATCTTTTCCAAGCAGAATTGATACACACGGTAGTACCGTTCGGAAACATCAATAATGGGACCGTCGAAATCTGTAATAATTCTTAACATTGGTTTTTTAAATGTAAATAATTATTAACAGGTTATCCCAGATGCTGCTGCTGTGTACTTTTAAAAAATTAATAAGTCCGTTTTGGATTTCTTATCTGTCATCCAAAATCTTTGAGACTACCACGTTTGATTTGTTCATTTTCAATTGCTGCAAATAAAGCGCGAAAGTTTCCTTCGCCAAAACCTTGAGCTTGGTAACGACGCTCAATAAACTCAAAGAAAAAGGTCGGCTGTCGAAAGATAGGCTGAGTAAAAATTTGCAGTAGTACGGGGATTATATTCTTCGACCCAAAAAAAGTATTTTCTTTCCAATCTACCAAAATTTCCTGTCGGGCAATAGCATCCAGCTCGTCTGTAGACAGGGGAAGTCCTTTTCGCTGTTGAATCTGTGAGTAATAGCCTTTGGGAACTGGGAGTAAACATAGACCAGTAGCACGGAATTGGGCTATTGCATCAACAATATTGCGTGTCCGCAGGGCGATATGTTGAATTCCTGGTCCTCGGTTCACGTTCAAAAATTCTTGAATTTGAGAATTGGCTGAAGCTGGCTCATTAATTGGCAATTGTACCTCCCCGTTGCCCGAAACCATCACCTGGCTATATAGAGCAGAGCGAGCAGTTTGAATGTTAAACGTTTGCTGGGGTTGAAAATCAAGGATATTTTGGTACCAAGTCACTGCACGTTCTAAATCACCTGCATTGACGTTTAGCACGATATGGTCTATAGCAGCAAACGAAGAAGATGAGGATGAGGAGGAAGATATTGCTCCCTTATCTCCCTCATCTCCCCCATCTCCCCCCACTCCCCTTTCTATCAACGTATGAGACAGGGAACCCCAAGCGGCAATTTTGCCCCATTTAATGTATTTCTGACCACATTGCTGTTGTTGAACTGGTTGCAGGACTTTTGCCCCATGCACTTGAGCAAGCGAAATAACCTGTTCTACATTTTCAACACAAAAAGCAATATCTGCCACACCTGGCGGGTGCTGGCGTAAAAACTCAGCCACTGGGCTTGAGGGTAAGAGGGCAGAAGACAGCAAAAAGTAGACTGGACCACTTTTTACCACTTGCGTGCAAGTGTGAGCGTCATTCCTACCTTCTAAGGGAATACAGTCTTCCTTTTGTAGGAAGGTTGATGGAATACCAGAATCAGCGACTACTTGAAAACCCAAATGGTATACAAACCAATCGCGCCACGCTTTGGCATCTTCCACATAGAAGTGAACGTGATCAATTTTCATATACTGTGAAAATCCAGCGCAACTGCTTATCTGTTTGTAAATTTTGCCTTTTTTACTGGATTTTCAGGTCATTCCTAAGCAAGAATCTAGATTCCTAAACACAAATGAGGTATGAGAATTCATGAGATGAATTCATTTTATGTTGATTGGCTTGCGTCTGAAAAAACCACTTCTGGGGGTACATCGGAGCTGACTATACCTTTTAGTTCATCTTGATGTTGTGGAGATTGAGGCTGTAGGTTTTGTAAATTGTCTTTTAACTGAGTTTGTAGCCAGTATTCAAAGAGTTCATTGAGCAGTCGCTGCCGCATTTCTTCATCTAACTGAGCTGGCAGTAACTTTTCCAGTCGTACAATGACAATCCAATCTCCTAATGGTGTTGGTGGTAAAAGCTGACCAGGCTGAACTGATGCCAGCATATTTGCCAGGGCTGGATGGGGAGTTCCCAACTCAACTGGACCTATTAAGCCGCCTGTTTGAGCCTCAGGACCTTGAGAATACTCGCGAGCAAGTTCGCTAAAAGACTGTTCCCCTTCTTGAATTCGGAAGTAAAGCTCTTGGGCTATACAAATATCTTTAACCCGAATCAAAGCATAGACAACCCGATCTAACTTTGCCTTACGCGTTAGAAAATACGACTGTAACTTGTCTGCCCAAGTGCTGCGCTTGAATTGTTCCAGTTTGATGTTACGTGTGGCTAGATAATCTACTTGTTCGCGGTTTAAACCACGGGCTTGTAACCATGCTTGTAGATCATCTTCAGAATTCAACTGGTGCTGTTGATAGAACTGCTTATATGCCTGGCTGTTTTCTTCTTGTGTCAGGGTAAGCTTAGCGATCGCACTGTCGATGATAATCTCTCGCAGTAACTGCGGCAGAATTCCGTACTGCTTCAATAGGGGAATGAGTTCGTCCTTGCTAATGGCGCGATCGCCTACTTGTAAAACTGGAACCATAACCTCCTAAATGTTCTGCTTTATATTTTGGGCAAGATAGAGCTAGGTCACTCTAATGGTTTTATCAACATATCTTAATAATAGTATCTCTAGTTCTACTGTACTGACCATTCACAGGTAACTTTATCGTCTACTTTTTGATGATTTGGACTCTTTGCTTTCTATTCATCGGCTGCTAAAATCTGGAATTTCTACTTGCTCCTAGCTCAAAACGACTTCAGGAATCCATATTCTTTATCCTGATCTCGTGCGCTTGGTCAGGGCATCCATCCGCGTTCTTCGCTACTTAATTTTCTTGAGGTTGATATTATACCACAAAACTGACTTACCTGTGTAGCTTCATTTTGTCGCCTTCTAGCTACTGCAAAAGCTCTTGCAATATTAATTGAACAACTGTATCGTTTCAGTGGATTGTCCCAAACGTGCCCATAAAATACAACAGCATCTTTCGGATCAAAAAGCGTTATTCCTGGTAAATCTGTTTTTGTCCCTACTTAACCATTGTATGTGTTTTCTGTTAATGATCTCACTAGAAAGTATGGAAATTGCCTTCCCCAAGGCTGGAAGATAAGGATTACAGAAAACTAAGCAATCGTTAGGCTGGGAAACACATTTTAAAATCATAAAATTGAAATTATGTCAAACCAATTCATTTTTGATAGCTTCATAGGTAACTCGACCTTTGTTTCGCTTGAATTAGGAGACATCTTTATTACAGGGCGTAGTAGTGTTGCCAATGTCATCGTTAGTTTGGAATATGTCGATAAACCTGATCCAAGTGCAATCAAGCGACTACAACCGATTATCGACTTTATCAAAGATTATCTAACAGATTACCCAGATTGTGACTTGTTTGAGGTCATTAATGCTAATCTTGTCTCTAAGCTACTGTCTCATTCAAATTTAGATTTGTCATCAGAACTGGACTCGTTGAGCGTGACACTTGATGTTGCATCCATGGAAGTGCTTCCTTTGTCGTTTGCTAACACAATCACGTGTACCCCTGCGGGTGAGAGCAATGGACTTGTTTTGTTTAAGTTAAAAGACATCTTAATTCCGGCGTGTGGCAGTGTAGCAGATGTTTTTGTCAGCCTCGATTATATTGATGGATTTGACGTTAGTGGATTCAAGCCACTGCAACCTATCGCCGACTTCGTCAAAAATTCTCTAACAGATTACCCCCATGCTGACTTGTTTGAAGTCATCAACCGTAATCTCACCTTTGGGCTGCTTTCTAATTGTGATCTAGAGTTATCTTCAGTACTAAATTCCCTGAGTATTACACTTAGTGTCGCACAACCAGGAGTGGTTCCTTTCCCATTTACTAGCACAGTCACCGCCACCTCAAAAAGGGTAACTCAACTCTCTGTTTTAGCGGATGATTTACTGGGGCTCAGTGCTGAGCAGTTAGCTCATCCGTTCTACAATAATAATATTGATGACAAAACACTGAAGCGATTTTGGTGATTTGGTATTCTCACTTGTTCAAGGCGGTGCTAACAGAAAACATCAAGCTTTGGAGATACAGCAGTTTGCATCTTTAATTAAGGTATACCTTTTCAACTCAAGAGCCAGAAATAGAGCAAATTTTACTTTTGACTTTTGACTTTTGACTTCCCCGAAGGGGTGACTCCTGACTCCTAACTGGTGAATTCTGCTGTAATTTCTCAGTTTTTGCTACCATAAACGTTGCTTGTATCGCCTTTCTGTCTCTTGTATAAAAGCGTTTAAAATTTCCCCTGGAACCTCTTCTTCAATTAGAGATTTATAAAACTGTTGAGCCGTGTTTCCAATTTGATAAACTAAATAAGTATCAGTTCCTGTATTAATAAATCCTCCAGCAAATGGAATCATTTGTGTTGCGCTTAGACCAATTATTGCTAATCTATTGGCTCTAAGTACGCGATCAATAATTGCAAACGCTTCATCTTGACATTCTGGAACCTGTAGTTCAAAACCGTAAGCAACTGCGATCTGAAAAATAATTTCAGCTTGGATGAGAGCAATTTCAACATAATCAACCCCGACAGTCTCTGCCATTTTGGGCGGAACAACACTCATGACTACAGAAGTTCTGCTTACGCGCAGGAGCTGTCGGCGAAGCAGACGTTGAGCAATTTGTTCAGGTTTTGCGTTGGGAAATTTTGTCCAAAGATCAGCTACAAGTTTCTCAACTGCATCTAAATCAATCTGTTCAATCTGTGCCCTTGCAGCTGCTTCCTTTGCTGTTTGGTTTTCCTCTAGTTTCTTCTTAAGAGAGTCTTGATTCTGCCCCAGCTTCTCTCCAAAAAACTCACGTGTTTCCTGTTGTACTGCTTTCCCTCGTTCAATAGTAGATTGAGCGACGTCTTGTCCAAATTCTGTAGCCGACTTAACTGACTTGACAATATCTTGCCTTAACCTTGTTACCTCGCTAACCATATCTTCGCTGATTTGAGAACTGACTTCACTTACAGTTCCGCCAAGTTCTTGCAGTTTCTTAAAAAAGGACGGTATGTTTTTATTTTTTTGGGTATGACGACGTGATTGCTTACGGTGAAAGTTACTCATTGCTCTACTTGAAAGAATATTTTGTATCTTCGTAAACGTTTAAGTCTATTTATAGAAGAAGCTTTCAGTTCAAAGAACTGGTTCCAGTATTGTCACCAATAAAGCAAAATTATTGATAGCTATTATTAGCTTTTCATCGGTTTTGAGAAAGTGGAGTGTTTACCCATGTGGATATTGCTGCTGATTTCTATTTATTATTTGTATTTATGAGAACATGCTAATAGCATTCTTGCTTGCAGTCTTTTATGTTGTCAATCGAGCTTTGTCATGCTCAATATGACAGATTTGTTACAATTTGGGCAATGGCTCCCTTCTCGGTACAAGATTAAGGTGTCGGTGATACAATTTTCCGGCTCGATAGCCTTGCTGTAAGGACTTTAGCCTACAAAAAGTGCAACTTGTAGGCGTGACACCTTACCTATCTTTTCCTTGGGTTCTTAGCGTCCCTTCGCTAGCCTCTTGTGATGGAGATTGAACAACTTTTTGATTTGCTTTTTGATGACGCGTTTGCCATTGCGTGTAGAAAAAGAGAATGGCAAGCAAAATGTAGCCGACAGCCCAGGGCGTTCCAGTTCCAAAACCCAAATTGACAACAGTATCTGCTACAGTCCAACGGTAGCTGTGCATCAAACCTACCCAAGAGAGTAAAGCAGCTGCAATAGACCAATAGGCAGCTTTTTTGAAGTCTCGCTCAATAATATAAACTGTGATAGCAGCCAAAATCATCGCTGAAAAAATAAATCCCTGCTCCAAAGCAAAAGCACCATCAATATATGTATCGCTGAGCTTAAATTGCTCAATTAAGGCTGGTGTTAAAGGTTTTTCTGGCGTTCCTAGACTTGCTGCCCGTAGTGCATTTTTGGCAATTAATGCACCCCAGCCTGCAATTCCTGGTAACAAACCGACAACCACAGCAGGTGCATGATGAGCAGGAGTTGCTGTGAAGCTTTGAGCCACAATCACAATACCAATCCACAATACAATTGCCATTCCAGCTTCAATCGGGACAAAATAGGCAAGCATTGCCACGGTTCCAGTGAGGCACAGCAAGCCCATGAAAATACCATTGAGAATCGAGTAGCCCACTCTTGCCCCTAAAGCTTTCCAACCAGGATGTCCGATATAAATGGTGGTGGGGAAACAAGAACCACAAACAGCGGCAACAAGCGTACCGATACCATTAGCTGCAAGACTTGGGGTAGCTGGATAAGTATCTCCGGCAGCTTCTGCACTTTCTAAATTTTGCAGACTACCGACAAGGTTAAAAAGCCCCATTGGTAAAATGATGCTGAAGTAGTCTAGTAAGACTGCACGGCTATTCCATAATTCCCCTAACCACAATCTTGGTATGTAAACTCCTATCGGTTGTACTGCAGCGACGAACTTGGCATTATCCCAACTTACCAAACCTGTTCCCCATGCCAAACCAATTCCTAAAAGAACTGCTAATAAACCACCAGGAATGGCAAATCGAACCTGCCCAAAGTAGGTAATCAGAATCACGCCTAAGGGAACTAAACCGACGACGGGATTAGCAAAAGTCCGAAACAGAAAACCAATGGCAATGAAGGTGATGGCAATACCACCTAAAGTTGAAAGCATTGCCGCACGGGGAGCAAGGCGACGCAGAGGATTGCCAATCCATGCACCGACTAATTCAATCAAACCTGAACCTAAGCAAGCCACTAAACCTGCTTGCCATGCTAGTTCAGCAGCTTGTTCTGATGATGCACCTTGGGCGATCGCCCCCAACCGCACAGGTAACATGACCAAAAATACATAAGCAAAAAGGCTTACGGTGTTAATACCATAAGGCAAAGCAGTGATATCATCCCGTTGCTCCTGTTGACCTTTTTGGTAAGCTAACCAGCCATAATAAAAGTTACCAATAATTAAACTTAAAGCAATTCCTGGCAGAATACGCCCATATACCAGGGAGGGAGAAAATCCAAGCACTCCTTGACACAAATTAACAATTAATAATATTTGAATCAAGTTGTCGAGAAAAAGCCCAAATAAACCATCTATATCTCTGCGGACAAACCAGCGGGGAGCCTTAACTGTTGCGATTTCCATCGTCTACGCCTCGACAATTATTTTGCAATAGTCTTGTCGCTTTAAGGATATCAGCAACGATAAGCTATCCAACAGCTGGATCACCCCTTTGGGAATTCAAAATTCAAAATTATCTGGCGTGTCTAAGTACGGGCATTGCATAAATTCGTAACTTTTTTAAACGCACCAGGTAGCCAAGGTAGCGCAGCGAAAAGTTCTGCAGGAGGGTTTCCCGACCTAGGAAACTTTTCAAGACAAAGGGACGCAGAGTCTCGCCAAATTTAATCTGCTACGAATTAATGAAATGCTGTACTAAGCGTTGTCTGTAGGGTGGGGTAGTTCACGTGGGTAGCCGATTGTTAACACCACGGAACAGAGAATGGGCAAGCAGGGCTGCCTGAGTGCGATCGCGCAAGTTTAAGCGACTGAGAATATTCGTCACATAGTTCTTAACGGTATTTTCGGAGAGAAAAAGCGATTGGGCAATTTCGCGGTTATTCGCTCCAGAGGCAATTAAACGCAATACATCCAACTCTCGGGGTGTAAGTTGCGCCAATTCTGGCGGTGGTTCAAGGGAGGGAGCAGGAGCGGCAACAGGCATAAGTGCTTTTTCAAACAATCCTGGACCGAGTTGGGTATGTCCCTTGTAGACGGATCGAATTGCCAGCGCCAGTTCATCTGGTTCGGTATCCTTGAGCAAATAACCCTTAGCGCCTAGCCGCATCGCCTGGGAAACGTACTCATCATCATCGAAGGTGGTGAGAACCAGAACTTTGGTGTCGGGATATTGTTGAGCGATCGCACCAGTTGCGGCAACTCCATCCATCACGGGCATCCGGATATCCATGAGCACAATATCAGGTTGCAGCGTGGGTATAAGTTCGAGCGCTCGTTGCCCATTCTCCGCTTCACCAACCGCTAGCATATCTGAATTCGACTCAAGCATACTCTTAAGTCCCTGACGAATAATATGCTGATCGTCAACTAACAAAATCCTAATCATAGCAACAGTTTTGATGGTGGAAAAGAAACACAGATGCGGCAACCTGTTCCCGGTTGACTATGGAGATTTAACTCACCGCCCAACGCCGATGCGCGTTCTCGCATCCCTTGTAGCCCAAACCCGGTTGTATTTTGAGTGGGGTTAAACCCTTTTCCATTATCCTCGATCACCAGATGAATCATCCCAGCGTGAGAAAGTAGCTCAACGGTAACACCCGTAGCCTGAGCGTGTTTATAGATGTTCGTGAGCGATTCTTGCACAATCCGGTAAAGGGTTGTATTGAGTTCTGTGGGTAAGGATAATGGTAAATTGATTTTGTACGATGGTTTAATTCCTGTGGTTTGTTGAAAGTTTGTCAGCAGCTTTTCAATTGCTGATTCCAGAGATTGACCTTGCAACGGCTTCGAGCGTAAAACAGAAACCGAACGCCGAATTTCCAGCAGCGCCTCAGCCCCTAATTGCTTTGCCTGTTTAACAAAAGTTAATGCCTTGTCGTTATTCGACTGCCAAAACAGCAAGGCGTTATTAATTTGAATGGTTTGGGCTGCTAGGGTATGCCCCAGCCCATCGTGAATTTCGCGGGCAATTCGGTTGCGTTCCTGCAAAGTTGCCTGATCTTCAATTCGCAGCGCATACTCACGCAGTTGCTTATGGGTGATTTCTAGTTCCTGATGGGCGATCTGCAACTGCTCTCGACTCTGCCGCTCTGCAAGCAAGGCGTTAATCAATAATAAAGCGAATACCAGCGTCAAGCTAAACAACAACACATTACTGAATCGCCAATCCCATACGGCTAGTTTGAACTTCTGAGCCACAATGGGTTTTGATAGAAGCAGTGTTCCATAGGAGAGAAGAGATAAGCCCAAGACAACCAACTGTCCTGATAGCTTAAATATCAGACAACTCCGCATCACCAGTACCAGGCACAGCAGGAAAACGGAGCGAGTCGATAAGCCGTCTAGAGTCGCTGCTAGCCAAATTAAACCGAATTCCACAGCTGTATAAAACAATTTTGTTGCCAGCCTGGATGTTGGCGGTGTGAAGCTCATCAAGCCAAAAGCAGCGATCGCTCCTACTCGCAGCACCAATGACCAGGACAACTGAAACGGTAGCAGAACTTCCATAAACACTGCCGTGGCTAACAACAGCCACTCCAGGTAAAGCAACAGACGAAACGATGGATAGGTCAGGCGAACCATAGAACTGTTCCACATTAATGGCTGGACCGACGAAGCCAGCGGCGTTTCCCTGATTTTAGAGGGGATCAAGTAGTCAAACAACACATCAGCCCCTTTGAATCCTCAAGTTCAAATCGATGAGAGAATTCTGAGCGGTGCCCTGTTCAGAACTCTTCTTCCTCTATAACGAATCTGCCTTCAATATCGATAGAGCCGTTCCGACTAATTGACTCTCCCCAAACTAGGAAAAAAGTCACAATAACTTGAGTACTTTTTTACTGGTCGGCTTAGGAATTCTAGTTCATGTAGAGATTCATAGTAACTTCTAATATTGGTTAGTGAAAGAAGTAAAGAAAAATTCATAAACAAAAATAGGTAAATAGTCAACAACCCTAATAAGTAAATTGTGCAACTTTAGATGTGTTTTCGCTGATTGCAAACAGCTTATATGGAGCATTTCGTGATGAAAAAGACAATTGCAACAACCTTTCTACTCGTCACAATTCTTGTTGGAGGAATAACAGCCTGTAATAGTTCCAATTCCTCAGATGCCTCTCAATCAAATGCATCTCAATCGCAGGAGCGGACTCAGAAGCGTGAGGCAGTTCGCAAGCAAATTGAGGCAGTTCTGACTCCAGAGCAGGTGCAACAGTTACAAACGAAATTGCAACAAGGTGAAAAAATGCGTCAGGCATTGTCTAGTCTCAATCTCACCCCTGACCAAAAGACTAAAATTCAGGAGATTTATAAGGCTAATTATGCCCAGCGACAAAAGCAATCTAAAGAGAACTCACAGTAGTGTTCTAGATATGTGGGTTTCGGTTTAAAAAGCAAAGCAGCAATTAAGAGTACTGTTTTTTGTTAACCCATTTTTATCAGTGGAAGCATGTTCAAGCGAAAATTGCTCACTAGAATAGAAGTCGCTGTTATGGCAGCGATCCTGACAGGGACTAGTCTATATGTCTCAAAAAGTCTGGCTCAAACACAACCCACCCCCCAAAAATTGGTGAATCAGGTGTGGCAAATCCTGGATCAAAATTATGTTGATGCCAGCTTCAACCAGCAAAACTGGAAAGCGATTCGACAGGAGTATCTTAGCCCTTCCTATAGCTCTAAAGAACAGGCGTACGCTGCAATTCGAGAAATGGTAGGGAAGTTAGGCGATCGCTACACTGAGTTCTTTGATCCCGAGGAATTCAAAGCCCTGAATAACGATCTTGCTGGCAATCTCTCTGGTGTAGGTCTTGAACTTGCAGAGAATGAAAAAACCAAAGCGTTAACCGTTGTCGCCCCGATTGAAGGAACGCCTGCTTTCAAAGCAGGTATCTTGCCGAACGATGTGATTGTCCAAATCGACGGTCAACCTATTCAGGGCATGAACATCAACGATGCCGCCAAGCGGATTCAGGGACCTGTTGGAACCCCAGTTGTCTTGGTGATTCAACGCGGCAATCAAGCCCAAACCTTTAAGCTGACTCGGGCAAACATCGACCTGCATCCTGTAAGTTATCGCACGCAAACAACGCCAACGGGGAAGATTGGTTATATCCGTCTGCCAGAGTTTACGCAAACGGCTGCCCCAGAGATGCGTCAAGCGATTCAAGCCTTGGAAAAAGAGCAGGTGCAGGGCTATGTTCTGGATCTGCGGTCTGATCCTGGTGGACTGCTGGATGCTAGCTTGCAAATTGCCAGTATGTGGCTAAAGCAAGGCGAGATTGTGTCTTTGGTAAATCGGGATCAGGTTAAAGAACGCTACAATGCCACGGGACATCCTCTGACGAACAAACCCTTAGTGGTGCTGGTTGATGGCGGATCTGCCAGCGCCAGCGAAATCTTAGCGGGGGCGCTGCAAGATGACAATCGCGCCACGTTAGTCGGGACTCGCACCTTTGGCAAGGGTTTAGTTCAAGCCGTCGAGCCACTGGAGGATGGTTCCGCGTTGAAACTGACGATCGCCAAGTACTACACACCAAAAGGTCGAGATATCAATCATGTCGGCATTGCACCAGACATTACGGTGGACTTAAGCGAGGCACAACAGCAAGCATTGGCACAAAACCATACCATTGGAACTTTAGCTGATCCGCAGTATGCGAGTGCCGTTGCAGATTTGAGTCAGTTAATTCGTACTGGGATAAAGAATCGGTAATCAGTAAGTATAGCGGTAAGAACCCGGAGTAAGGTAAAGAAAGAAATAATGAACCACAGATGGACACAGATGGACACAGATAAATACAGCACATTGCAAGTAAATGAAGTACAACGTTGTTATCCAAAAGTCAGACATCAAGCTCTTTTTACTTCTGACTTCTGACTCCTGAATTCTTCTGTAATGACTTCATTCAAATAAAAAGCGCTATAGGTCGTAAAAATAAAGTTAATTCGTCATTAGTCACAAGATTGCATCTGTTTGATTCCATCTGTGTCCATCTGTGGTTCATTATTCTTTTTTTCGACTTTTGCAAGAAGTCTATTGGTAACAGTTCAAGCGTTTTCACATTTCTTAAGGTAGATTTGTTGATTCCTACTTACCTATTTAGAAGGTATCGTGTCACACCTCTAAGAATGCATACTGTTAGCAGCTAGGCATCCGTGAGCACTGGTTTTCTTAATGCCGTACAGAGATGAATTTTGAATTTTGAATTGCTTAACTCCTATGACCCATGAAATCAAAGATGAAATCAAAGATGAAATCAAAAATGAGAATTTGATTGAGAACAGTACGCAATCACAGTTCAAGTCCTCGTCTCCAAAACGGACTGGCTTGGTTATCCTGGGCGTGACGTTGCTTGCTGCGGCGGGTTTGTATGGTATACATGCGGGTGCTGCCAAGCCTGACAAAGATGGAAAGTCTGCCAGGAAAGGACCGCAGGTCACACCTGTGACAGTGGCTATGGTGATGCAAAAAACTGTTCCAGTGCAATTGCAGGCGATTGGTAACGTGCAAGCGGCGTCTACGGTATCGGTTACGCCCCAAGCGAGTGGGCGGATCACTGGAGTTTATTTCAAGAAAGGTCAAGACGTGAAAAAGGGACAACTTTTATTCACCCTCGATGACCGCACACAAAATGCTGCTATCCAGCAGGCTCAAGGGACTTTGGCGAAAGACCTGGCGCAGGTACAGCAAGCCAGAGCGACGTTAGCCAAAGACCAAGGGCTGGTAGAACAAGCCAGAGCGACGTTAGCCAAAGACCAAGGGCAGGTAGAGCAAGCTAGAGCGACATTAGCTAAAGACCAAAGTCTAGTGCGACAGGCTCAGGCGACTTTGGCAAAGGATGAAGCGCAAGCTCGATACGCCCAAGCACAGAGCAGTCGTTATGGTGAGTTGTACAAGCAGGGCGCTGTCAGCCAAGACCAAGCTCAACAATACTCTACGAATAGTCAGGCATCTGCGGCAACGCTTCAGGCAGATCGAGAGGCGATCGCCAATGCTCAGGCTGTCGTGCGGGGCGATCAAGTCGCCATCAAGAATGCTGAGCAAGTCGTGCGCGGTGATCAAATAGCGATTACTAATGCTGAGGCAGTTGTGCGCGGCGATCAAGCAGCGATCAAGAACGCTGAGGCGGTTGTCAGTTCAGATCAGGGGGCATTGGAAAATGTCCAAGTGCAATCGACGTACACCAAAATTTATGCTCCGATTAGTGGACGCGCCGGCAACATTCTGGTGACTCAAGGCAATGTGGTTCAAGCAAACGGCACGAATCCCCTCGTGACGATCGCCCAAATTCGCCCGATTCAAGTTTCCTTCTCCGTGCCAGAATCGAATCTGCCGCAGGTTCAAAAGTACATACAGAATGGCAAGCTGAAGGTAGATGTCACATTCTCCGGCAATAATGCTCGTCCAATACCAGGTGTTTTGACATTTGTCAATAATACGGTCGATAACACCACAGGTACGATTCAACTTATTGGTGACTTTGACAACGCTCAGGGAAACCTGTTTCCTGGTCAATATGTAAACACAACGCTGACGCTCACCCAAGAACCGAATGCGACCGTTGTTCCTGCACAAGCAGTTCAGAACGGACCGAATGGACAATTTGTCTTCGTTGTCAAGCCCGACATGACAGTGGAAAATGCCCCAGTGGCAGTCAGCAACACCATAGATGGACTCGCCGTGGTTCAGAAAGGAGTGCAACCAGGCGCGAGGGTTGTGACTGATGGTCAAGCAAATCTGGTGACGGGCAGCAAGATCCGCATCAAAACTGCCTCGGATTCTGCTGCCACAGTTAATTCTTCCAAATCAGGAAAAAATCGTTCTTCAGGGTCAGGCAGAAATCAGTCCTCGAAGTCAGCAGGAGGCGATTCATGAATCTCTCGGAAATATTTGTTCGTCGCCCGATCATGACAACGCTGGTGATGGCGGCAATTCTCATCTTCGGTTTCATGAGCTATCGCTTGCTGCCGATCAGCGATCTGCCGAGTGTGGATTATCCAACGATTCAGGTGAGTGCCGCGCGACCGGGAGCCAGCCCAGAAACAATGGCTGCATCGGTTGCGCGTCCTTTGGAAAAGCAATTTTCCAGTATTGCTGGACTCGATTCGCTCAACTCGACCAGCACCTTGGGTAGAACTCAGATTACGCTGCAATTTAACCTTGATCGTAATATTGACGATGCTGCTCTGGATGTGGAATCTGCGATTTCATCGGCATCAGGACAAATTCCAAACGATTTACCCAATCCACCCAGCTACAGTAAGGTTAACCCAGCTGATCAGCCGATTCTCTACCTGTATCTCGACTCTCCCACCCTGCCTCTTTCCGAGGTTGATAATTATGCCCAGACCTATCTAGCACAAAAGCTGTCCACAATCAATGGTGTGGCTCAGGTACAAGTCTACGGTTCCCAAAAGTATGCGGCTCGAATTCAGCTTGATCCGCAGCAATTGGCAAGTCGGCAAATTGGGCTAGATCAGGTGGAAACCGCAATTCAACAAGGCAACGTCAACTTACCCACCGGAAGTCTTTCAGGCAATCACAAGAATTATACGGTACAGACCAACGGGCAACTCGCAGATGCGGCGGCTTATCGAAAATTAATTGTCGCTTACAAAGATGGGGCACCCGTCTACCTGGAGCAACTCGGTCGGGTGATTGACGGTGTAGAAAATGACAAGGTAGCAAGTTGGTACAATAATACTCGCGCCATTATTCTGACGATTCAACGGCAGCCTGGAACCAACACGGTGCAAGTGGTAGACACGATTAAGAAACTGCTGCCTACTTTGAGAGATCAGATTCCTGATTCCGTTGAAATTGGTGTTCTTTATGATGCCTCCCAATCGATTCGAGACTCAGTAGATGATGTTCGGTTTACGCTGATTCTGACGATTTGCCTGGTTGTGCTAGTGATTTTCGTGTTTTTGCGCAACCTCTCGGCAACGGTAATTCCTAGTTTGGCGTTACCGGTTTCGCTGATTGGCACGTTTGCTGTCATGCATCTGCTGGACTACTCGTTGGATAACCTATCAATGATGGCGTTGACGCTTTCGGTAGGTTTTGTGGTGGATGATGCGATCGTCATGCTAGAAAACATCGTTCGTCATATGGAAATGGGCGAACGTCCGCTAGAAGCAGCGTTAAATGGATCGAAGGAAATCGGTTTCACAATTTTATCGATGACACTGTCATTGGTGGCAGTATTCATCCCGATGCTTTTTATGAGTGGGTTGTTGGGACGATTGTTCCATGAATTCGCTGTAACGATCGCCGTTTCGATTCTTGTCTCAGGCTTTGTTTCCCTCAGTCTCACTCCCATGTTGTGCAGTCGTTTTCTACGTCCGGTAGATCACGAGCATCAAAGTCGGTTATATCGAGCTTCGGAGTATGTGTTTGCTCGCTTTCTCGCTCTGTACGATTGGACTCTCAAAAAGGTCTTAAAATATCACCGCACCACGATGATTTTATCTACTGTGATGCTGTTTGTCACAGTTTGGCTGTTAGCGGTGGTTCCCAAGGGCTTTATTCCGAGCGAAGATACGGGGCAAATCACAGGCATTACTCAAGCGGCGCAGGATGCCTCTTTTGATAACTTGGTACGTCACCAGCAAGCGGTGGTTGATTTGCTGCGTCAAGACCCAAATGTGGATGCGGTAAATTCTAATATCGGGGCGAGCGCTAGTGCAACTGGTGGCGGGGCAGCCGTTGCAGGTAATTCTGGCAGTTTGTTTATTCGGTTAAAACCGCGAGGCGAACGTAAGATGAGTGCTGAGGAAATCATTCAAAATCTGCGCTCAAAACTCGCCACAGTTCCCGGTATTCAGGTGTTCTTACAAAATCCCCCAGCGATTCCCGTTGGTACTCAGCAAACGACTGGGCTTTATCAACTCGCACTGCAAAGTTCTGATGTCCAACCGTTGCAAGAGTATGTGCCGCAACTCGTTGAGAGGATGAAGACTCTGCCACAGCTTCAGGATGTCAACAGCGATTTACAGATGACTTCTCAAGTCAAACTTGACATTGATCGTGACAAAGCTGCAGCCCTTGGGATTACTGCTCAGCAAATTGAAAGTACACTCAGAAATGCCTATGGTTCCTACCAGGTATCAACAATCTACGGAGCAAGCAACGAGTATCAGGTCATTCTGGAACTGGAACCCCAGTATCAGCAAGACCCCAATGCTTTGATGAAACTTTATATTAACACTGGCAGTAGTAGTAGTAGTAGTAGTAGTAGTAGTAACAATGCTGGTAGCAACGCTAATAATGTCTCCGGCAATGATTCTGGTAATACCTCCACCAATAACATTACAAATAATTCTGGTAGCGGACAGGCAATTCCTCTGAGCACATTTGCCAAAATATCTCCAGGAGTCGCGCCGTTGATGATCAATCATGTTGGTCGGATGAATGCTGCCACGATTTCCTTCAACCTCACTCCTGGTGCATCGCTTGGAGAAGCAAATCAAACGATTGAAAACCTCATTCGTACGGTCATTCCTGATAGCATCGCGACGAACTTTCAGGGGGCAGGTCAGGTATTTCAAAGTTCATTGCCGAATCTATTGCTATTACTGTTGATTGCGATTCTGGTGATTTATCTGATTCTCGGTATCTTATATGAGGATTTTATTCACCCGATTACAATTCTTTCAGGTTTGCCTTCGGCTGGTTTTGGCGCATTAGTAACGCTGATGTTCTTCCATGTTGAGCTCAATGTTTACTCGTTCATCGGTATTATGCTGCTGGTGGGCATCGTCAAGAAAAACGGCATTATGATGGTGGACTTTGCCATTGAAGCCCAGCAGAATGAAGGGAAAAAACCATCGGAAGCGATTTATCAAGCGTGTCTGGTGCGTTTCCGTCCAATCATGATGACGACGATGGCGGCACTTATGGGAACCTTGCCGATCGCCCTCGGTTTTGGCGCAGGTTCTGAATCTCGCCGACCTTTGGGTATTGCAGTTGTAGGTGGATTGCTGTTCTCGCAAATCTTGACGCTTTATTTAACTCCTGTGTTTTACATATATATGGAGTCGTGGCGCAAACAGCTCAGTCAAGTTAAGTTCCGTCGAGTTTTCTCGTTTACAGGGGGGAGGTAAAAATGAAAACGTGAGTTTTGAGAAACTGCAAGCAGTCTCATCGTAACTTTTTTAAACGCAGAGGAACGCGGAGGAAGGCGCAAAGGAACGCAGAGTCTTGCGAAATTTCATTGGCTACGAATTCATGAGATGCTGTACAGCTAGACAGATAAGCGATCGCCCGCACTAAAATTTAAATGCCAGCGTTTGTTGGAGTGATTTCTATGTCTTTGCAAAGTCTGAAAGAGCAAGCTCGTCAATTGTCTGTAAGTGAGCGTCTTGAACTTGTGAGTGCGATTATCGAATCCTTACAAGATTCTTCAAGTCAACTACCTGAGCGATCGCGCATCATCAAGCAGATGAAAGGTTTGTTGAAAACTGATCAATCGGCACCAACCGATGACCAAGTCAAGGCAATGCTAGAAGAACGTCGAGTGGAGAAATATCTTTAGTGAGAGTTCTGATTGACACCAATATTGTTTTAGATTATTTGCTAGAACGAGAGCAATTTCTCAAAGATGCGGAGGCTCTATTCAACGCAATTGATTCTGGACAAGTGATTGGCTATGTGACAGCAACAACACTCACTGATATTTTCTACATAGCCCGCAGGCAAACTCGAAGTGTTGAGCTTGCCAGGCAAGCGGTTTCAACTACACTGGCTGTTATGGTCATTGCCTCTGTTAATCGGGCTATTTTAGAAGCGGCTTTCGCATCTGAGTTAGCAGATTTTGAAGATGCGGTACAGATTCACTGTGCAGTTTCCCAAGGTTTAGATGCGATTGTCACTCGCGACACGCAGGACTTTTCGGGTTCAGTAATACCTGTGTTGTCGGTGCCTCAGCTATTGAAGCGGTTGGAAGAAATATGATTTTTTTTACAGAGTTTGATGTGTGTTTTTATCGCTTTGATTTAGTTTGAGACGTACGTCCAAGGAGAAAAGAAACATTAAAACAAGCGCTGATATTTACCTTTAGCTCTGCAACCAAGTGACTGTTATTACAAGGCGACAATAGACCTCTAGCAAAAATCAAATTTATGAAAATGAAACCACAGATGGACACTCATGGAACACAGATAATTTCTCGGTGTGCATCTGTGTTCCATGAGTGGTTCTAAATATCCATTAATCATGACTTTTGTAAGAAATCTAATCAAGGAACATAGGTTGTTATAAATTTTCTGTGTCAGTAACTTGCCAAATTTTATATTTAATTCCATTGAGAAATATGAGCGCGGCTAACGATTTGAGCGACACGATCAACGCCACATTTCTGGGAGAACTAAATTTATGAACCTTTCAGAACTTTTTATTCGTCGTCCGGTCATGACGACCTTGGTGGTGATGGGTATCCTCATCTTCGGTCTCATGAGTTATGCACTGTTGCCGATCAGTGCTTTACCCAACGTCGAATATCCCTTTATTAGTGTCTCTGCGAGTCTCCCCGGTGCGACGCCGGAAACGATGGCATCCTCGGTTGCTGCACCTCTAGAAAGACAGTTCACGGAAATTGCTGGACTCAATTCATTTAATTCCACCAGTTCAACGGGCAGCACTAACATTTCTTTGCAATTCGATTTCAGCCGTAAGGCAGATGACGCTGCTAAAGACGTACAAGCAGCAATTTCAGCCGCAGCAGGACAATTGCCCTCTGGAATGCCAAAACCACCAACCTATCGCAAGGTTAACCCGTCTGTTGCTCCGGTTCTCTACCTCTACCTCTATTCGGAAACCCTGCCAATTTCCACTGTGGACGAATACGCAGAGGTGACAATTGGGCAGCCAATTTCCATGATTAACGGCGTGGCGCAAGTGCAGGTTTATGGTCAAAAGCAATATGCGGTGCGTGTCCAGCTTGATCCGCGCGAGTTAGCGACGCGAGGAATTGGTCTGGATCAGGTGAAGACGGCGATTCAGCAGGCAAATGTGGAGTTGCCAACGGGGAGTCTTTCTGGTAAAGACAAAAGTTACATGATTCAGGCGAATGGTCAACTAACCGATGCTGCTGGTTATCGATCGCTGATTGTTTCTTACAAAAATGGCGCAGCGGTACGGCTTCAAGACTTGGGACAAGTGATCGACGATGTCCAAAACAATAAAGTCTCGAACCGCTATAGCGATAAAAAAGTCTCGAATCGTCCGTCGATTGTGCTTGCTGTGCAGCCTCAGCCTGATGCAAATACTGTGGCGATTGTGGATGCGATTAAGGAACTTTTACCGACGCTGCGCGAACAAGTTCCCAAATCAATCGAGGTGGGGATTATGTACGATCGCTCTGAGTCAATTCGAGCATCTGTTGATGATGTGAAATTCACCCTGGTTCTCTCGATTTGTCTGGTGGTTCTGGTAATCTTCCTGTTCTTGCGGAATTTGGCTGCCACGATCATTCCCAGTTTGGCGCTTCCTGTTGCGATCATTGGTACTTTTGCCGCGATGTATCTCTTGGGCTACTCGCTGGATAACCTTTCTTTGATGGCATTGACGCTTTCTGTTGGCTTTGTGGTGGATGATGCGATCGTCGTGCTAGAAAACATTGTCCGTCATCGGGAACTGGGCGAATCGACTTTAGATGCCGCATTGAAGGGGTCGCGAGAAATCAGTTTTACAATCTTATCGATGACGCTTTCGTTGGTGGCAGTGTTCATCCCGATCATGTTTATGGGTGGGTTAATTGGTCGGTTATTTCATGAATTTGCTGTCACGATTTCTGTGGCAATTTTGGTTTCGGGTTTTGTTTCTCTCAGTCTCACGCCGATGTTGTGTAGCCGATTTCTCGGTTCCTCGCATCAGCATCAGCAAAGCCGCTTTTATCGCATATCAGAAAGGGCATTTGATTTCCTGCTACAAGGTTACGAGTGGACGCTCAAACCCGTTTTGCAATACCGTCTGATGACGCTGATCGCTTCCGGGATTCTGCTGCTTCTCACAGTCTATTTGTTCGTTCTCGTTCCCAAAGGATTTATTCCCACGGAAGACACCGGACAACTGATGGCAAACACGAAGGCAGCGCAAGATATCTCGTTTGATGATATGCTGCGTCACCAACAAGAGATTGTAGATATTCTTCGGAAAGACCCCAACATCGAAGCGCTAAACTCAACCGTGGGGGCGAGTGGACCGAACGCATCAGCGAATAACGGACGGATTACAATCCGACTCAAGCCGCGTTCTCAACGTCGCCTCGCCTCCGACGAAATTATTCAAGAACTCACTCCCAAATTACGACGCACACCAGGAATTCAGGTGTTTTTGCGATCGCCACCTGCAATTCCCATCGGAGGACAACAAACCAATTCACAATATCAATTCACTTTACAGAGTTTAAACCTGCCAGATCTGCGCGAATACGTTCCGAAACTATTAGAAAAAGTCAAAACGATACCAGGATTACGAGGCGTTGATAGTGATTTGCAACTCAGCACTCCCCAAGTGCAAGTCAAAATTGACCACGATAAAGCCGCAACCCTCGGCATCACAGCCGCCCTGGTTGAGAGAACCTTGAGTGATGCCTATGGTTCTGGACAGATTTCAACTATTTATACAGCGAACAATCAGTATTATGTCATTTTAGAATTGAAGCCAGAGTATCAGCGAAATCCCAGCGCTCTCTCGATGCTTTATGTGCGATCCAACAATGGAAAATCGATTCCGCTGAGTGCGATCGCCACCATCACTGAAAATGTTGGTCCGCTTACCGTCACCCACTTGAGTGGGCTTCCTTCAGCAACCATTTCCTTCGAGACGTTACCGGGAGTATCATTGAGTCAGGCAACCGAAGCCATCAAGCAAGCTGCACAGGAAATATTGCCGTCAACAATTACAAGCAGCTTTCAGGGTTCCACACAGGTTTTTCAACAGTCCTTTAATGATTTAGGTTGGCTGTTGCTGATTTCGATTGTGGTGATTTATCTGATTCTCGGCATTCTCTACGAGGATTTCATTCACCCGCTTACCATTCTTTCCGGTTTACCTTCGGCGGGATTTGGCGCATTACTGACGCTGCTGATTTTTCAAGTTGAGTTAAATCTCTACTCGTTTATTGGCATCATTTTGCTGGTGGGTATCGTTAAGAAAAACGGCATCATGCTAGTAGACTTTGCTATTGAACGGCAGCGAAACGAAGGCAAACGTCCGTTTGATGCTATCTATGAAGCTTGCATCGTTCGCTTTCGCCCGATTATGATGACGACAATGGCAGCGCTGATCGGAACATTGCCGATTGCACTCGGGACAGGTTCGGGATCTGAAGCGCGTCGTCCTTTGGGAATTGCGATCGTCGGCGGCTTGGTCTTCTCGCAAATCTTGACGCTTTATTTAACTCCCGTGTTCTACACCTACATGGAAGCATGGCGGAAAAACCTCGGTCATCCAAAACTGAAGCTGCGCCAAATCTTCTTTCGTCCGAAAGCTAAGCATACAAACTGAAATTGCCGATGAATAACGGGAAATTGTGTTAGCCAGGACTTACGCAAAAATCGCCAAAAAGGTTAATTTATCGGGCGTTGCTGATTGATGGTATGAATTTTGTTATGCCTCCTTCGTCGGCACGCACTCGCGTATGCCTGCGGCACGCTGCGCGAACGCGCCAAGATGTACAGTGACAGATTATTTGTCATTAGTGACAGATAATCTGTCACTCAAATACCAACAATTGACCCAAAATTGGGAAAACACCTAAGATTGGTAACGCCGTTGCTCACAACCACGAGAAATTAATACTTTGAGCTATCAATTACAACTTTTGGCTCTTTCATGGAATAAATGGTCTGGAATACATGGTATTTCTAATGAAGAACTAGTATGTCGGAGCATCATAGTAATACCACTAGTAAGGAAAGCTAATATGTTTGGTCGCAAACCCTCTGATAATTCGCAGCCAAATGAAGAAAGCAACATGACTGGTTTGATTAAAATATCAGGATGCGATAACCCCAATCAGCGGGGGGATGTAGTTTTTGTTCACGGTTTAGGAGGTCATCCTTTAAAAACTTGGCATCCGGAAGAAAAGCTAGATAATAAGTCTTGGCTATATTGGCTTGGGGAAGACTTAAAAAATGTTGGTGTCTGGACTTTCGGCTACAAAGCTGAGTTTTCTAACTGGAAAGGCAGAGCAATGCCACGTTTCGACCAGGCGAGGAATTTAATGAAGTCGTTAGAAAACGAACAGCTTGGTGAAGATAAACCACTGATTTTCATTACTCATAGTCTAGGTGGTCTATTGGTTAAAGAAGTGCTTAGAAACGCTGATACTTACGATAAACAAGAGTTTATTAACAAAATTAAAGGTATTGTATTTTTAGCAACTCCGCATAATGGTTCTCATCTAGCAAACACAGTTGGTATTCTCAGTAAAATTTTACGAACTACAGAGAGTGTTCAGGAACTGGAAGACAACAATCCTTGGTTGCGAGACTTAGACGTGTGGTATCGGCAAAAGGTAAATAATCGTAATTATCAAATCGCCACAGAGGTCTATTACGAAGCGTGGGATACATCAGGGTATAAGGTTGTAAACGCAGCTAGTGCAGACCCCAAGCTTTTGGATGTGATGCCAGTTTCTGTTGATGCAAACCATATTACAATTGCTAAACCTAAATCTAGACGCGATGATGTCTATAAAGGTGTAAAAAACTTTATTCAAAAGCATTTAAAATCAATACCACAATTGCCACCAGTTGATTCAACTCCTCTGCAAATTTCTGCAACAAAAGATACTGTTCCGCAAGTGGAGGAAAATAAAGACCCTCAATAGCCCCTCCGAATCGTGGTGGTATAAGCTCGGAGGGGGTATTGAATGCGCCATACCAAAAGATTATAGTTATGTTTATTGTGCTTGTAGTTTTTATACTGATACTAATTTGTCTTGCAATACCAAAATTATCACCAACTGTAAATGAGCGACTAAATGATCCAAAGCTAGAGTACTTAAGAAGCCTGCTAAATGAGCATAGCTTTAAAAAAGCTGACGAAGAAACGTTGAAAATTATGCGCTTATCTACTCACCCAAATACAAGTGATGGTATGTATTCTCCAAAAGATGCACTGAATTTCCCAAATAAAGATCTAATCACAAAGATAGATAAGCTTTGGTTAGAAAAAACCGACGGTAAATTTGGCTTTAGTGTACAGAGGAACACATGGATTAACTTAGGAGGCACTCTAGGAGAATACAATAAATTCAAGATTAGAGAGCGATTTTTCAGCGAAGTTGGTTGGAAACGGGGACTTTTGGATATCGAACCTCAATGTCCTCAAAATCCTGATCCAGAGAAACAAGGAAGCTTTCCTTGTCAAGCCACTCTCTTCTACAAATTTTATACACTCAATCAAAATTGAGGTTCTCAGAGCTTGATGCTGTCAGTTTCTTGTTCCGCAGACGGTTCGCAAAGTAGGGTGTACATAACGTGAATATAATTGCCATAATCAAAGCAAGACAAATTTTGATAAAACCAAGCTTGAAAATATCCTCAAGATCTATTGACAGAAGTGACAAAGCTGCCAAACGAAATGTACCTGTATTGAAGAACTCACATATTCCTAAGAAGGATGTTAGCCAACTAAGCAGCATAATAGCAATAACAATTATCTTTGCTAAACTGTTATCAAAAGATGCATCGCTATTTTCCATAATTTCGATTGTATTAGCACTAAAGAACAAAATTATAATTGCTATAAGAAAAGCCACAAAACTTTGGAATATAGCAAGTAACGTCACTCCATTTAGTACTGAGAATCCCATGCTGCTTACTAGTCCAATAAAATTGGTAACAAAATCAAACACCATTCCAATAAATGCTACTATTAATATAGGCAATATAGGCATTTTAAAATTTAAAATATTGTAGAAAATTCATTCACTTATTTAAAAAAGAAAAGCATAAACACCACTAAAAGTGTTCCCAATAGTCCAGCAATTCCTATCATAAACGTAACATGGTCTACTTGTATTCCTATTTTGACTGGTCCTATTTCTATAGTTTTGTTATGACTCAAATTATTCAATGATGGAGAATTTGAGCAGTCTATCACTTTGTCAAAAATATAGTCCATTAAGCTGTATGACCTTGATTTTATCTCCCACATCAAAAGATATAGATATATTTGCAAAAACGGGACGTTTCTTAAGCTTAAAGCGACATCTTTCACACCTTTAACCGTTTCCTGCTCAACGGAACCAACTCCTTTCGCTTTCTTGCTGATATCTTCTGCTTTCAAGTCACCAGTTAATTCAATTTCACTCAAAACTACTTGACGTATCTTTTCATCTTGTACTTGTAGCTGTTGGACTAGTTCTTTCAGTTTTTGAGCAAATGCTTCATCTGCATCCATTTGAGTTTGCAGTTCATCTTGTAGCTTTGCCTTATTCGGTAGAGTAGGGTCATTTTCTGCTCGTTTCAGTAACCCTTCTGTTCCCTCTGCTCTAAACTTTTCACGAATGGTGTTTATTAGAAGAGTAAATGTATCAGCGTCACCTTTACCTAAAGCTTTTCCGCCTTCTTTAATTGCCTCAGAGAAAAATAATGAGACAATCACTGCTGCCCTTAAAGGTTCTACCATAAGCTTGCCCTTAAATCTAGTAGCAACACACTAATATACAAGCATTCCGTGTTACTTTTCGGATTTTTTAGCTTTATTTATGATGCGGCATTAAAAAGTAGTGATGAGTTCGACTGGTTTGGTTACTCTACTCAAGTCAATTCCACCAAAGGGCATAAAGGTGGAACACACGCCTGGAGTGGGACAGATCCTTTGTATATCCCAACAAATAACCGAAGACTGGTAAAACTGCATAAATCTGGCTGCCGTGGCGGGAATGCCTACCCTTATTCTGTTGAGTTTCGCCGCATGTCTACGCTGGATACCTTCTTGAATGCCCAATCATCAAAAGTTGGTAAAATGGAAAAAACTCAACCTGCTATCTTTAGGCGCAAGTCTCCGAATCAACGGCGATATGAGGATGTGCGCTCGCGGGAATATTTGTTACCAAAGGAACCAAAGGAAGTGGACGCGATGCTGGCGATCCGCGTGGGCGCAACACCGGGATATGAAAATCCAGCGCGGGAGTCATGCGACGGCTGAAAGCGAAGCGTTTCCCTAACACAGGTGGCGATCGCTCTCTTCCACCTCTGCATTTGTCCGCAGGTAATCTCGCAGGCGATCGCATCCATAAGTCAGTAAATCCAGATTGAGAACTCGCTGCAAATTCCACAGGATAAGCGTGTTATCCTCACTGACTGAAGCGACAAATGTTCCATCAGGGCTATACGCCAATCCCCTTACGGCAGCAGTGTGACCTTTGAGGGTCGTCAGTTCTATACCATCTAGCTTCCAGAGTTTCACTGTGCCATCCACACTGCCAGAAGCAATAATTTGACCGTCAGGGCTAAACGCCACTCCCCACACCGCAGCCGTGTGACCTTTCAAAGTTCTCACTAACGTGCCATCCAGTTTCCACAGCTTCACCGTATTGTCCCCACTGCCAGAAGCGAGGATATTACCTTGAGGGCTAAATGCCACTCTCCACACCGCCGCCTCATGACCTGTAAGCGTTCTCAACAGTGTACCATCCAGTTTCCACAGCTTAATCGTTCCGTCTGCACTTGCCGAAGCAATGGTCTGACCATCTGGACTAAATGGTACCTGCCAAACAGTAGCACTATGCCCTCTGAGAGTCTTGAGTAAAGTGCCATCTATCCGCCAAAGTTTGACGGTAGTATCTTCACCTCCCGAAGCGAAGATATTTCCTTGCGGACTAAAGGCAACAGTCCACACAGGCGCAGAATGACCGATGAAAGTCCTGACTAAAGTTCCGTCTCGCCGCCAGAGTTGCACTGAATTTTCGTTACTGGCGATCGCAATTAACCTATCATCGGGACTGAAGGCAATTGAGACAGAGCCAAGCTTATTACCATGCATTGTCGTGAGCAGTTTGCCTTGGCGGTTCCAAAGTTTAGCTATCCCGTCAACGCTTCCTGTCGCGATCGTCTTGCTGTCGGAACTAATATCTGGACCCCAAACCCCACCCTGTTCGGCAGTGATAATAGTGCGGAATGGGTTTTGACTCTGCCAGAGTCGGACGACGCCTTCGGTATCTGCCGAGGCAATAAAGCTGCCGTCGGGACTCCAAGCTACCCCCCAAATTGCCGCATTATATACTCTGAGGGTATTTAGCTGCCTACCGTCAATACGCCACAGTTTTAAGGTTTTGTCGATACTTGCGGAAGCAATAAGCTGACCGTCAGGACTCCAAGCTACTCCATGCACCCCTGCACTGTGACCTTGGAGGGTTCTGAGCAAGCGACCGTCTCGCGTCCAAAGTTTAACGGTTTTGTCTCCACTTGTTGAAGCAATAGTTTGACCGTCGGGGCTAAACTTGACTGAGGTGACAAGAGCGGTGTGACCCTGGAGAGTTTTAGATAAAGTGCCATCCCGCTTCCAGAGTTTAACGGTTTTGTCGAAACTGGCAGCCGCAATCATTTCGCCGTCGGGACTCCAGGTGACTCCCCATACTCTAGCACCGCTGTTTTGAAGCGTTCTTAGCAGGCTACCGTCTCGTTGCCATAGTTTCACCGTGCCATCCACACTGCCAGAAACGATCGCCTGACCGTCGGGACTAAAGGCGACTCCCCAAACCGCCGCAGTATGACCCTGGAAAGTTCTAAGCAGCGTGCCGTCCCGCTTCCAGAGTTTGATCGTGTGATCGTCACTTGCAGAAGCGATCGTCTGACCGTCGGGGCTAAAAGCGATCGCCCTCACGTTTGCCTGATGACCTTTGAGGGTTGCTATTTCCGTTCCGTCGCGCCGCCATAGCTTGATGGTTTTATCTATGCTTGCCGAGGCAATCAGTTTACTGTCAGGATTGATAGCAACTGCCAGAACACCCGCTTTATGTCCCGATAAATGGTTGTATTCATCTGCTTCATAAACAGCTTGTTGCAGTATATTGTTAACTTGGCGCTCAGTATTGGCATCTGCCTCACCGAGTTTTTGCAGTCTTCGTTTGGCTTTAATGGCTTCTATCAGTGCATCCAATCGGCGATTTGAGGCAAACAATCCATCAGAAGAAGACACCAGCGCTCGAATTTCGCTCAGCCTTGCTTGGTATTCACTGACTGCTGCTCGGCGATACTGAAAGTAAGTTGTCACGCTCATTACACAGGCAAGCAGCAATGCCAGACTCACGATAGAAAGCAGAACTTTTTGTCTTTTTGCAGCTTTTTTCTCCTGAGCTAGTCTAGTCTTTTCTTCTGTTAGTCGTGCTTCAACTTCTTTTGCTCGTTCCGCCTCCAATACCAGTAGTATTTCTCTTCTGTCTAATTCTTCACTCTTGGCTAAAAACTGATAATCTAAATCACTTAAACTTTTACCCCGCGACCAAGTTTGAGCGTCAATTAAGGCTTGTCCGCGCAGCAGTCGTGATTTATCTTGTTGCTTTGAAGCTATCCAAGCATCAAAGGCTTGAGAGTAAGGACGTAGGGAAGCAAGTTGTTTTTCTACCCATTCGAGGTTAAAAACTTCTCGATAAATCCGGTTTGTGATCAACAGCAAACCCTGCTGTTTCACAACCAAACCCGATAGCAGCAGTTCTACCTGTTCTCGACTGTCATCGGTTGACACTTCTACACCTTGCAACAAAAGCTGATAGATGCCAAGCATTCTCCCAGCGTGTTGCGAGTTGCTTAGGATGCGATCGCGTATCGTCCTTAAATGCTCTGGTTCATCCTGGGATTCCCACCTGTGGATCAGGCGCGTCCTGACAACACTTTCCACCCAAAAGGCTTCTGTTCCCGGAGGAATAGTCACAATTCCACTCACCGCATCTTTACTAGAATCAACAATCAACTGGCACAGCTTTTGGGTAAGAAATGGTTGTCCCCCTGTCCAAGCTAATATCTCTGTTAAAACAGTCTGGGAGTTTCCTTCTTGTACCTTTAATGCCTTAGCTAATGGCTGAACTTCACCGAATTTAAAACCCTGCAGTTCTATTGCTTTACCAATATTAAACGGGGTACGCTTTCTATCAGCAATTAAATCTGATGGCGTTGCCACTCCAAATATAGCAAAAGTAATGCGGTTGTATTCTGGGTCTATTGCTCGTTGGTTGTAGCAAAAACGAATGAAAGCAAAAAAGTCATCGACTGGAAAATTAAGGCTAAGTATACTATCAATTTCATCAATAAAGATAAACAACCTCTCATTGGGGAATTGGCTGAGTATTTCGGTAATAAACCAACTCAATCTTTGGAGTAAAGAGATATCCTCGTGCTGTTGCCACCAAGCTTTTAAGTTAATTTTTCCTAACAGCTTGAAACCCGACCACAGTTCACCAACAACTCCCTTGTACCACTGAGTTGGAGTAATATTTTCACTGCCGATATTCGTCATATCCACCGTGGTACACTTGAACCCTTCTTGTTGTAGACGATACCGAGTTCTTACCAGCAGTGAGGATTTGCCCATTTGCCGAGAGTTGAGGACATAGCAAAACTCACCCCGCTTTAATGCCGAATACAGTTCTAAGTCTGCCTGTCGCTCCACATAACTTGGAGCATCACTGGTTAGACTTCCACCGATTTGATACTTATAATCAGTCATTACCTATTTTATACACTTAACCAGCAACAAGTGTCCGTTGTCAAGAACGCGCTTGAATTCCTAGAGTGTGCGTAAGTCATAACACGGTTAGAATAATCCTGAAATAGGAGGTTTTTTAGTTATTCTGCTGTTTGCAACGGGAGCATCCCAAATGTTTAAATTGCCCACAGACTAGAAGTCTGGGAGCAACGCGGGCACACAAACAAAGCCTGCGGAGGCACCAATCACAGGTACATAAAGTTTAAACCAGATAATCAACTGCCATACGATAAAGTCCCGGTACAGATAAAAGTGTTGCCGGGAGTAATACCGTTTCACTTTAAGGTTAGAACATGGTGGGCAGCAGAAAGCAGGGCGCAATGCAAGCCAGATATAGCGGCAAGGGAAACATTGACAATGCCGCAAATTTTGTCGGGGTAATGCCTTCCCGAATCCCAAACGATCATATTAATTGGATCGGAAATGATTTGTTTGAGCCTCAGTAATTTTAGAGCGCTTCAACGTTATGGTGAGAGCGTTGGCGCAGCCTCTCGGCACGAGAATCGCGACCTGTCCCTGCAACCTACATTCATACCCGCCGCCCCAAAGCGGGAAAAGAAGCTCAATTCGACCAGCGTATTTCTGAAGTGATTGTGCGATCGGCAACATTTCCCGGCTATCTCGGAACTACCAAGGTTGAACCTGATAATCTGGATGAGCCAGTGTATGGAGCAAGCAAACACGATCTAACTGCCAAAAGCTCCTTGTTTGCGGGTAATTGGTAGATGAGCAAGCATTTAGAATTTGTGTTTGACAAATCCGATATATCGCTATATATTGGATTCATTAATAACGATATATCGTGATAGGTCAAAAGCACAAGGAGTTACATATGTTCAGACAATTTCATCCACGTTTTCCTGTACCAGTCCATGCTGGAGAAGGATTTGGCAATCAATTTTTCATGAGTGGGCGACATGGACACAGAGGTTCGTCTAGTGGTGGTTGGGGAGATGAGCCTCGTACCCGTCGCGGTGACATGAAATTCATTTTGCTTGGGGTTCTATCTGAGCGTCCCCAGCACGGTTATGAACTGATTAAAGAACTAGAAACCCGTCGAGGAGGCTTTCACCGTCTTAGTCCAGGTTCTGTCTATCCAACACTCCAGATGCTGGAAGAAGGCGGTTATTTGACCAGTGAGCAAGTCGATGGTAAGCGTGTCTACACAATTACAGAGAGTGGTAGACAATTCTTGAGCGATCGCAAAGCGCAATCTCATTTAAGAAACGTTCACGACAGTTTTACGGAAAGTAAACCTTCTGAACTGATTGAGTTGCGGCGTACTTTAACAGAGTTGAATGATGCGGTCACACAAATTGCTCGCAGTGGCAATTTAGAGCAAGCAAATCGAGTACGCGATCTGCTTGTTCAGGTAAAGCGTGAGATTTACAAGTTTCTTGCAGAGCATTGACGCACCCACGGCAGACACGCCGTGGGATTCATGCGTAGAACCGCATGGGTTGCGTCAAGCAACCCCTACCTATCTGACTGAGGTCTAATCCCAATCTCGTAGCTACTTTTCTTAAAATATTTGCACTACCATTTAGGTTGGAATACTATGATCAACCCTACCGTCTGTGCCTAAAAGTCAAAGCCAAAAATGGCAGAACGGTAACAGTGACTCATGTTCGGTGATTTTTTTGTCATCCGAAAATCGAGTGCAGGTTTTGAAGAATGGAAGTCCTCTGTTCGATTAGAAAAACTAGCAACCAAGCAACCAGAACGCTATGTTTTTTCAATAGATGTGGGATGGCTAAGTCCACCAGTAGCGGAAGTCGTTGAACAATTAGGTCTGTATTACCGCCTCCGTACTGATAAGGAAATCAATTGGGTCAAGTACAGAAATCGTCAATTTCTCAAAGCCTACACCATCAAAACTTATCAAATAAATGTGGAAGTTGCGAACCGCATTAGAGAGCAGATTGCCCTGACACCAGGAATAACCTACTCTGACCTGATTCAAACCCTAACGGCGACATCAGATGAGGTGAATGCCTTAATAGCTAATGGGGAAATTTATACTGACTTGAGTGTTGCTTCTTTAACTGAACCAGAGAGAGTACATTTATTTGTTGATCAAGCAGCAGCTGATGCTTACAATCGCTGGTTATTAGAGCAAAAAAGAACTGAAGAGAACTTGCTTTTTGCAGCGATTAGTAACCAAACATCCACAACTTTTACATCTTCTATCCACCCAGAAGCAATAGAACGCTATTTAAAAGCCAGCCCATGTGATTTAGCACAAGCAAACCATCGCTATCAAATTATTACTCAACAAGCAGCAGGTAAACCAACAGATAACGCTACTATATCTGAGCGTACTATTCGTTATTGGAAAGCTAAATTTCTCCTGGCTCAAAAGAAATATAACTGGGGATATATTGGGCTGCTCGATAATCATGCAAGCAAAGGTAATAGAAAACCAAAAATATCACAACAGACGCAGGACTTCATTGACAAAATTATTGCTGACCACTATGAAACGCTCAAACAAAAAGGGAAAATGGCAGTTTACGGAGTCTTGAAACACGAATGGGAAAAAACCAAAAATCCAGAGGAACTACCAAGCTATGTGACTTTCTGCAACAGAATCAAGCAACGTTCCGGTTATGAACAAACTAAAAAACGGCTTGGTTCTCGTGCAGCTTATCAGCAATCAGCCTTCTACTGGGAATTAGACTTAACCACTCCGCCTCATGGAGATCGTCCCTGGGAAATCGCTCACATTGACCATACACAGGTAGATGTGGAATTAATCTGCTCCCGTACAGGGCGTAATCTAGGCAGACCTTGGGCTACTTTGCTGATGGATGCTTACAGTAGAAGAATTTTAGCGGTCTATTTAACCTTTGACGAACCAAGCTACCGCTCAATTATGATGGTGCTGCGAATTTGTGTGCAGAGATATTCACGCCTACCTGAGACGATTGTTGTCGATGGCGGGGCTGAGTTCAGTAGCATCTATTTTGAAACACTTTTAGCTGCCTTTGGCTGCACTAAAAAACAACGTCCGCCAGCCAAAGCTCGATTTGGGTCAGTGATTGAACGTCTTTTTGGTACAACCAATACAGAATTTTTTCATAATCTTCAAGGAAACACGCAAATAACCAAACAAGTTCGTTTAGTAACTAAATCAAATAATCCGAAAAAACAAGCAGTTTGGACATTAGATGAACTGTATGCTTTCTTTTGCATTTACAGTTATGAATTTTACGATAATAAAGAACATCCAACTCTGGGGAAAAGTCCGCATCAAGCCTTCACAGAAGGAATAGAGAAAAGCGGACAAAGAAAGATGCAAGAAATTATTTATGACGAGAACTTTAAAATATTTACTCTACCATCTACTCCTAAAGGAACAGCTAAGGTGCAACCATCCCGTGGAATCAAAATCAATTACCTTTACTATTGGTCAATAGATGATTCGTTTATCCAACCAGAAATAGAAGGGACAGATGTCCCAGTGCGTTATGACCCCTTTGACATGGGAACAGCTTATGCTTATGTCAAAGGGCAGTGGATTCGGTGTATTTCCCAATATTATAAATCTTTCCAGAATCGTTCAGAGCGAGAAGTTAAATTAGCCACAGTTGAATTACGTCGCACTCGACAGAAATCTAGTAAAAGAATCAATTTAACAGCTAAGGAAAGAGCGGCTTACCTCGAAGAAGCAGAAGCAAAAGAAGCAATATTAGAACAACGATTACATGATTTAGCTGGTCAAGACGTTCGCTCGATTATTGAGGGCAGAAGAACTCAGCCAATAGGTGAAGACCAGAAAAAAAATCAATCACAAAAAGTTAATAAAGTTGCTAAAAGCAATCTGAAGTCAGAAAAAAGTTTAGAACCAAAAATAAATTTTAATACAATTAATCCATATACGAATGAGGAGTTATGGTAAATACTAATGCACGAGCATTTACGCAAGAACTCCTAAATAAATCTAGTGAAGATAAGACTTGTTACTTCAAAAGTATTACAGTTCCTCACCGCAAACTTAAAGAAGCTTTGGACAGGCTATTAATTAATATTCTTGAACCTGCGGATACCCTAGTATTTTTAGTTTTTGGTGTAACTGGCGTGGGTAAAACTACCTTGCGACTGCGCCTAGAGAAACTCTTATTGGAACGATTTCTCCCGGAATTACAAGTAAACCCTGGTAAAATTGCTGTCGCTAGCGTTGAAGCTATTCCAGCCGAACGAGGAAATTTTAGTCATAAGGATTACTATATTCGGGCTTTAGAATCTCTCAATGAGGTTTTAATCGAGTATAAGTCTAATTATAAACTCTCTTGGACTGATAACAAAGATTTAGGATTGATTAATCAATCCAATCGTAAAGACGTACCTACTTTGCGACGAGCAATGGAGAAGGTGTTTCGGTATCGCCAGTTAAGATGTTTCCTAGTAGATGAAGCTCAACATTTGTTAATGATGTCCGGTGGACACCAAATGCTGCATCAAATGAATTGGATTAAATCAATTGCGAATCTGACGGGAACAATACATAAACTTATTATTTTAATCCACTACTATTTGCCTCAAGTTTTTACCTTATATTACAAAATTCACGTTCCTTAGTTTTGATTTTTCAACTGAAACCATAAAAATTCAGAGTAAATGCTTACTATAATAGTATATATTAATACTTGTATTTTGAAGCTTAACGCTCAACTATTACAACTAAATATTGGTAAAGATTAGATGAAGTTACTCTTTTTATTTCCGAAATACTACATAGAAAGGGTAACCTTACAAAGGTAGATTATACTCAATGCGATTTTCTACATTTTGGTAGAAGGAGTCAGATGGCGATCGCTACCAGGAGATTTTCC